>NZ_JBHYYB010000030.1:0-101970 GCF_042752535.1 Kitasatospora sp. NPDC059327
TACTGCAGGGGGGACCCTGTGGGAGAGTAGGACGCCGCCGAACAATCATTCCAAAGAACCCCCCGATCCATACGGATCGGGGGGTTCTTTGCGTTCCCTTGACGTATCGTCAGGGCATGGACGATCAGGACGCTCAGCAGGGACGGGTCTACAACGGAGTTCCGGCGACCGGCGAGGGGGCCGTCGTCGCCCGGGAGGCGCTACGGGCACCGGAGCGGGGCGGGGCGCTGCGCGTGCTGACCGACGCCCAGGCGGTGGACGGCCGGGCCGCGGTGTCCGAGCAGGGGCGGTTGCGGCTTCGCTCCTCGGACGCGGCTCGTCCCGGGGTGGTCCACTTCATCCAGCGGACGGGTTCCGGAGCGGCGCCGGCGGCGGACGTCGTCGGGTACGGGCAACTGGAGCTGCCCCAGGACGCGGGTGCCGACGCCAACCCGTCGGCCGAGCTGGTGGTCGGGCCGGCCGCGCGGGGGCACGGGTTCGGCCGGCCACTGGTGGACGCGGTGCTCGCCGAGGCGCACCGGGCCGGCCGTGACCACGTGGATGTCTGGGTGCACGGTGGCCACCCGGCCGCCCGGCACCTCGCCGACAGCTACGGGGCCGAGCTGGTCCGCGAGCTGCGGCAGATGCGCCGGACCGGCTCGCAGACCGAGTCCGTGGCGCTTCCGGACGGCATCGAGCTGCGGACCTTCCGTCCCGGCGAGGACGACGCCGAGTGGCTGCGGCTGAACGCGCTGGCCTTCGCCCACCACCCGGAGCAGGGCTCCTGGACCGAGCGGGACCTCGCGGACCGGCTGGCCGAGCCGTGGTTCGACCCGGCCGGCTTCTTCCTCGCCACCCGCGGGGACAGGGTGGTCGGCTTCCACTGGACGAAGGTCCACCCGGCGACGGCCACCGAGCCGGCGCTCGGCGAGGTGTACGTGGTCGGCGTGGACCCGGCGGAGCAGGGAAGCGGCCTCGGTCGGGCGCTCACCGCGGCCGGACTGCGTCACCTGACCGGCGGCGGTCCGGGCGAGCGAGGGCTGGAGACGGTGCTGCTCTACGTGGATGCTGACAATCCCGCCGCTGTGCGGGTATATGAACGACTGGGGTTCACCATTCACGAGGTGGACCTGATGTACCGCGTTCAGTACCGCGGGCCCGGAACGGCCTAGTGGCACCCGGCGCGGCAGGGACGGTGCCCGACCGCGGCCGGGCCGGATCCGGCCGCGCCGCGGTACCGCCCGGCAGGCGCCAAGCGACGGTCCGGGTGGCGTCGGGACGGCATAGCGGAGAGCCGGGGCCGAAGCAACGGGTGTGCCCGCACACCCCGGCTCCGACCGACTCAGCTTTCCTCCTGGCCATACGGTGTTTACCGTGGATTCAATTGCTGCCGCGAAGATCACAGGATGAAGTCCGTAGTGTCTCGCTCGTGCAGCGTCGGCCGACACCCGCTGGCCGGTCCTGTGCAGACCGCGCCGGGTGGGTGGGCGTTGGCGCTGGGCGATGACGACGGCCCGCAGAGCCTTTCCCGTCCGGACGCCGTCCTGCTGGAGGAGCTGGAGCCCATGAGCATCCCCCGCCCTGTCTCTGCCCCGCTGTCCCCTCCGGCCAGGATGTCCAGTGCGCTGGGGATACCGCCGGAGCTGCCGGCCGCGGACGAGCAAGCGTTCGACGAACTGCCCCAGGGCCGGTTCCTGGACCGCGAACGCAGCTGGCTGGCGTTCAACGAGCGGGTCCTGGAGCTCGCCGAGGACCCGCAGATCCCGCTGCTGGAACGCGCCAAGTTCCTCGCGATCTTCGCGAGCAACCTGGACGAGTTCTTCATGGTCCGGGTGGCCGGCCTGAAGCGCCGGATCGCCACCGGGGTGGCCCAGCGCAGTGCCTCCGGCCTCCAGCCGCGCGAGGTGCTGGACCTGATCTGGACCCGCTCGCGCGAGCTGATGGCGCGGCACGCCGCCGCCTTCCAGCAGGAGGTCCTGCCGGACCTCGCGAGCGAGGGCATCGAGCTGGTCCGCTGGCCGGAGCTGGCGGAGAAGGAGCAGGCCCGCCTGCACACCCTCTTCCGGCAGAAGATCTTCCCGGTGCTCACCCCGCTGGCGGTGGACCCGGCACACCCCTTCCCCTACATATCGGGGCTCTCCCTCAACCTCGCCGTGGTCGTGCGCAACCCGGTCTCCGGGCACAAGCACTTCGCCCGGGTGAAGGTGCCGCAGTCCCTCGCCCGCTTCCTGGAGGCGTCCCCGCAGCGGTACGTGCCGCTGGAGGACGTCATGGGGGCCCACCTGGAGGAGCTCTTCCCCGGGATGGAGGTGCTCGCCCACCACGCCTTCCGGGTGACCAGGAACGAGGACCTGGAGGTCGAGGAGGACGACACCGAGAACATCCTCAAGGCCCTGGAGAAGGAGCTCATGCGGCGGCGCTTCGGCCCGCCGGTGCGGCTGGAGGTCGAGGAGTCGATCGACCCCTACATCCTGGACCTGTTGGTGCGGGAGCTGAACATCACCGAGGCGGAGGTCTTCCCGCTGCCCGGTCCGCTCGACCTCACCGGGCTGTTCGGCATCGCCGACCTGGACCGTCCCGAGCTGAAGTACCCGAAGTTCGTCGCGGGCACGGCGCGCGGGCTGACCGACGTGGAGTCGGCCTCGCAGCCGGACATCTTCGCCGCGATGCGCGAGCGGGACGTCCTGCTGCACCACCCGTACGACAGCTTCTCCACCTCGGTGCAGGCCTTCCTGGAGCAGGCCGCGGCCGATCCGGACGTTCTGGCGATCAAGCAGACGCTGTACCGGACCTCCGGTGACTCGCCGATCGTGGACGCGCTGATCGACGCCGCCGAGTCCGGCAAGCAGGTGCTGGTCCTGGTCGAGATCAAGGCGCGCTTCGACGAGCAGGCCAACATCAAGTGGGCCCGCAAGCTGGAGGAGTCCGGCTGCCACGTCGTCTACGGCCTGGTCGGGCTGAAGACGCACTGCAAGCTGTCGTTGGTGGTCCGCCAGGAGGGCGACACCCTGCGGCGCTACTCGCACGTCGGTACCGGCAACTACCACCCGAAGACGGCGCGGCTCTACGAGGACATCGGGCTGCTGACCTCGGACCCGCAGGTCGGCGCGGACCTCTCGGACCTCTTCAACCGGCTCTCCGGTTACTCGCGCCGCGAGTCCTACCGGCGGCTGCTGACCGCGCCGCGCGGTCTGCGGGACGGCCTGATCTCCCGGATCCACAACGAGATCGCCCACCACCGGGCGGGCCGTCCGGCCTACGTGAAGCTCAAGGTCAACTCGATCGTCGACGAGGCCGTGATCGACGCGCTCTACCGGGCCTCCCAGGCCGGGGTGCCGGTGGACGTCTGGGTGCGCGGGATCTGCGCGATCCGGCCGGGGGTGGCGGGGCTGAGCGAGAACATCCGGGTCCGCAGCATCCTCGGGCGTTTCCTGGAGCACTCGCGGATCTTCGTCTTCGGGAACAACGGGGACCCGGAGGTGTGGATCGGCAGCGCCGACATGATGCACCGCAACCTGGACCGCCGGATCGAGGCGCTGATGCGGATCACCGACCCGGCGCACCGGGCCGAGCTGTCCGGGCTGATCGACCTCGGGGTGTCGGACGAGACCGAGGCCTGGCACCTCGGGCCGGACGGCGCCTGGACGCGCCACGCCCAGGACGCCGAGGGCAAGCCGCTGCGGCACGTCCAGGACCTGCTCATCGACTCGCGCCAGCGCCGCCGGGCCGCCACCGCCCGCTGATCGCGAGTCGCCGCCACGACCCGCTGGAGCGACCCACTGAGGCGAGCCGCCCACGCGAGCCGCCGAGCGGTCGGGACCCGCTGCAGCGGTCGGCCACCAGCCCCGGGGGACGGCCCCGGGGGAACGGGGATCTACCTAGTCATGACCGATGCGCCGATGACGGCCCAGGCGGCTTCCACCGCGACCGCCGGGGACATCCTCTCCAGCCATCTCACGGCCCAGGCCGGGGCGTTCCTGCGCGCCCTGCCGACCGCGGTGGGCGAGGTCGGTGCCAGACCGGGGGCGGCCGTGGCCCCGCCCGCCGGTACCGCCGACCTGCTGCGGGCGGTGCGGCGGATCGGCGGGCTGCTGCACACCTTCGGGGCGACCTTCGAGCAGACCTGGGCCCAGGAGTCGCGCACCGAGCTGCGCTGGCTGCTCAACCTGCTGGCGCTGGAGCCGGGGTACGTCCGCCGGGCGGCCCGGTTGCTGGGCGCGTTGGACGCGCTGAGCGGCAGCGAGACGGACGGCGCCGGCATGCTGGCGGGTCACGCCGGGGCACCGAAGGCGAGGGCATTGCTGGACCGCCAGTTGACGCTGGCCCGGACCAGGGCGCATTCGACGGTGCTGCAGGAGCTACGCTCGGCGCGGCTGCACGCGCTGGCGGACCGGATGACCCTGCTGGTCGCCGACGCGCCGCTGCTGGAGGCCGCCGGCGGCCGGGCCGGTGCGGTGCTGCTGCCGCAGGCAGCGGCGGCCTTCGGCGCGCTGACCGCCAGCGCTCAGCAGCTCCCGTTGCGGCGGGCCGCCACCCCGTACGGCGGGGACGGGCTGCGGCGGCTGGGCGCGGTGCCGGCGGCCCGGGGCGAGGTGGACGCCGACGCGGCGCTGGCGGCGGACGACGCGCCGTGGCACCGGGTCCGGATCCTGGTGAAGCGGGCCCGCTACGCGCTGGAGGTGTGCGGCCGCCCGGCCGCCGAGCTTGACGAGCTGGACGAGGTGCTGGGCCGCCACCAGGAAGCGGCGGACGCGGCGGTCACCGCCTCCACGGCGGCGCGGACGCCGAGGATCACACCCGCGACCGCCTACGTGCTCGGTGTGGTGCATGCTGATCAACGACTGGAGGTGGAGGCGGCACGGTACGCCTTCGGCCGCCGGTGGCCCGAGCTCCCGCCCGGCCTGGACGGCTGGCTGGAGATCCCCCCTGCCGAGGGCTGGGGGTACACCCCCGCACCCCGGACGGCATGATTTGCGCAACCGCCTGAGCACCGAGCGGGCCCCCGGCCCGACCGTCACCGGCCCGCGGGCCGGTCGGGGACCGGTCGTGCTGGCCGCCGGCGCGGTGCTCTGGCTGCCGGGACGGCCGAAGAAGAGCGGCCGGCTCGGGCGGCCGCGGATCGCGCTGATCCACCGGCCCAAGTACGACGACTGGAGCCTGCCGAAGGGCAAGCTCGATCCCGGTGAGGGCGTGGTCGAGGCGGCGCTGCGCGAGGTGCGCGAGGAGACCGGGTTCAGCTGCGTGCTGGGGGAGGAGCTGCCCACCCAGCACTACCTGGCGCAGGGCCGGCCGAAGGAGGTCCGGTACTGGGCGGCGGTGCCGTCGGCGGGGGCGTTCCGGCCGAACCGGGAGGTGGACCGGCTGGAGTGGCTGCCGGCGGGCAAGGCCCGGGCCCGGCTGACGCACGAGCGCGACCGGGTGCTGGTGGACGCGCTACTGGCGCTGCTCGGTGCGCGGCCGGTCCGGTCCTCGTAGCCGGGGCCGGTCCCGGCGGTGCCGGTGGTGATCTTCCCGCGCCCTCGCCGTGACGCAACCGTTACTACCTGACGTAGTTTCCTGCCATCCGTTCGAGGTTCACTCTCCGTTCACTTCCGACCGGCTGACGCGTCACTTGCCCGGCCTAACTTCGGGGTTACCGGAGGGCCGAACGGGCCCCGGACCACAGCAAAACCCGCGCTCCGCCGTGTCCACGGCCCGCGCGCCGGGCAATGCCACAGAAAGGGACACCCTGTGAAGCTCCAGCGGAACGGCCGCTCCAAGGCCCTCGCCATCGGTGCCATGGCGCTCGTCAGCTCGCTGTCGCTCGCCGCCTGCGGTTCGGACGAGAACAACACCAACGCGTCCGGCGGCAGCAGCGGCTCCGCCTCCGCCGCCGCGATCAACTGTGGCACCAAGCCCGCCGCCCTGATCTCCGCGGGCTCCACCGCGCAGGGCAACGCGATCGACGTCTGGAAGAACAACTTCGGCGCCGCGTGCTCCGGCTCCAGCATCAACTACGGCGGCGGCGGCTCGGGCGCGGGTGTCCAGCAGTTCAACCAGGGCAAGATCCAGTTCGCCGGCTCCGACTCGGCGCTCAAGCCGGCCGAGGTCGAGGACAGCAAGAAGGTCTGCACCGGTGGCCAGGGCATCAACCTGCCGCTCGTCGCGGGTCTGATCTCGATCGTCTACAACGTGGACGGCGTCGACAACCTGGTCCTCGACGGCCCGACCATCGCGAAGATCTTCGACTCGCAGATCACCAAGTGGAACGACCCGGCGATCGCCGCGCTGAACCCGGGCGCCAAGCTGCCGGACGCCGACATCCAGGCCGTCCACCGCACGGACGACTCGGGCACCAACGAGAACCTGACCAAGTACTTCGCCAAGGTCTCCAACGGCGCCTGGAGCTACCCGGCCGCCAAGGCCTGGGCCGGCAAGGGCGGCCAGGGCGCGAACGGCTCCGCCGGTGTCGCGGCCCAGGTGAAGCAGGTCAAGAACTCGATCAGCTACGCCGAGCTGTCCTACGCCCAGAGCAACAACCTGAAGAGCGCCGCGATCAGCACCGGTGCCTCCAAGCCGGTCGAGGCCACCGCCGCCAACGCCGCCACCACCTTCGCCAAGGCGAAGATCGCCGGCACCGGCAGCGACCTGGCGCTGACCCTCGACTACGGCACCAAGGACGAGGGCGCCTACCCGCTCGTCCTGGTCACCTACGAGATCGTCTGCGACAAGGGCAACAAGGCCGAGACGCTCGACACCCTGAAGGCGTTCCTGACCTACGCCGCCAGCGACGCCGGCCAGAAGGCCGTCGGGGACGCGGGCTACGTCGCGCTCCCGAAGGAGCTGACCGACAAGGTCAACACCGTCATCCCGACCCTGGCCTGATCCAGGCGACCTCCGGTGGAGCGGCCCCGTGGACGAGGGGGCCGGGGCCGCTCCACCGGACAGCACGACCTTCACACGCACGTCCGGGGCACCGCCGCCAGGGTGCCGCCCCCTCGGGGCAGCACCACCAGACCGGAGTAGACCACATGACTTCATCCACCCCTGCCGCCCCGCGAGGCAGGGAACGCCGCAAGCGTGACAGCCGGCTCGGCGACAAGATCTTCATGAACGCCGCCCGCGGGTCGGGCATCCTGCTGCTGGTCATCATGGCCGCCATCGCGGGATTCCTGGCCTGGCGCTCGGGTATCGCCCTGAGCAAGAACGAGGGCAACTTCCTCACCACCTTCGAGTGGACGCCCGACGCCGCGAAGCCGGTCTTCGGCATCGCCGTCCTCGCGTTCGGCACCATCGTCAGCGCGGCGATCGCGATGGCGATCGCCGTCCCGGTGGCGATCGGGATCGCGCTGTTCATCTCGCACTACGCGCCGCGCAAGATCGCCCAGCCGTTCGCCTACCTGGTGGACCTGCTGGCCGCCGTCCCCAGCATCATCTACGGCCTCTGGGGCGCGCTCTTCCTGGTGCCGCACCTGTACGGGCTGACCAGCTGGCTGGACGAGTACCTCGGCTGGACGTACGTCTTCGACCAGTCCCGGGTCGGCTCCGCGCCGCGCACCCTGTTCACCGTCGGCATCCTGCTGGCCATCATGATCCTGCCGATCATCACCGCGGTGACCCGCGAGGTCTTCCGGCAGGTGCCGCGGATGCACGAGGAGGCGGCGCTCGCGCTCGGCGCGACCCGCTGGGAGATGATCCGCACCGCGGTGCTGCCCTTCGGCCGCCCCGGCATCATCTCGGCCTCGATGCTCGGGCTCGGCCGCGCGCTCGGCGAGACCATCGCGGTCGCGGTGGTGCTCTCCTCCAACAACGTCCTCTCGCTCCACCTGCTCGACCCGGGCGGCGGCACCTTCGCGCAGAACATCGCGCTGAAGTTCAACGAGGCCCTGCCCTACGGCCGGGACGCGCTGATGGCCTCCGGCCTCGTTCTGTTCGTGATCACCCTGGTGGTGAACGGTGCCGCGCGGCTGATCGTCGCCCGCCGCAAGGAGTACTCGGGGGCCAACGCATGAGCGCCGCGACCACGTCCGTCCCGGCGGACGCCCGCCCGGTCGGCCGTCCGCTGACCGCCAACCGGCTGCCCCGGTGGGCACCGGCCGCCGTCGCCGCCGGCTCGATCGCCCTCGGCTGCGGGATCGGCGCGGTCGGCGGTCTGGAGAGCCACCTGCAGTGGGGCCTGATCTCGGCGCTGCTGTTCCTGGCGATCAGCTACGGGATCGCGGCCCGGGTCGAGGGCCGCCGGCAGGCCAAGGACCGCTTCGCCACCTCGGTGGTCTGGGTCGCCTTCATCCTGGCCGTGGTGCCGCTGGCCGCGCTCACCATCTACACCGTCCAGCAGGGCGCCGAGGTGGTGAACGGCGACTTCCTCACGCACTCGATGAAGGGCGTCCGCTACTCGGGCCCCGGCGGCGGCATCTACCACGCGCTGATCGGCACCATCCAGCAGGTCCTGCTGGCCACCGCGATGGCCGCCCCGATCGGTCTGCTGACCGCCGTCTACCTGGTCGAGTACGGCCGGGGCCGGCTCGCCAAGGCGGTCACCTTCTTCGTCGACGTCATGACGGGTGTCCCGTCGATCGTCGCCGGTCTGTTCATCCTGTCCCTGTGGAACATCGCCCTCGGCTTCTCCTACTCGGGCTTCTCGGGCTCCCTCGCCCTGGCGATCCTGATGATGCCGGTCGTGGTGCGCTCCACCGAGGAGATGCTGAAGCTCGTACCGAACGAGCTGCGCGAGGCGTCCTACGCACTCGGTGTGCCGAAGTGGAAGACGATCCTGCGGATCGTCCTCCCCACCGCGATCGGCGGCATCACCACCGGTCTGATGCTCGCGGTCGCCCGCATCACGGGCGAGACCGCCCCGGTCATGATGCTGGTGTTCGGCGCGGACTTCATCAACAGTGACCCGTTCAACGGGCCGCAGCAGTCGCTGCCGATGTACATCTGGCAGCAGTACGCGGTGGTGAACAACGACTACGGCTACGCCCGTGCCTGGGGCGCGGCGCTGGTGCTGATCGCCTTCGTGATGGGGCTCAACCTCATCGCCCGGGGCATCGCACGCTGGCGCTCGCCCAAGGGCGGACGCTGAGACCGACTGACGTACGACCCCGAATTCATTAGCGGCCCCCGGCCGCGGGCGAGAGAAGTAACGATCATGGCCAAGCGCATCGACGTCAGCGGACTGTCCGCCTTCTACGGCACCACCAAGGCCATCGAGGACATCTCGATGAGCATCGAGCCCCGCTCGGTCACGGCCTTCATCGGCCCCTCCGGCTGCGGCAAGTCCACGTTCCTGCGGACCCTCAACCGGATGCACGAGGTGATCCCCGGCGCCCGGGTCGAGGGCAAGGTGCTCCTGGACGACGAGAACCTCTACGGCTCGCACGTCGACCCGGTGGCCGTCCGCCGCTCGGTCGGCATGGTCTTCCAGCGTCCGAACCCGTTCCCGACCATGTCGATCTACGACAACGTGATCGCCGGGCTGAAGCTCGCGGGCGTGCGCAAGAAGTCCGTCCTGGACGGCGTGGTGGAGAAGTCGCTCAAGGGCGCCAACCTCTGGAACGAGGTCAAGGACCGGCTGAACAAGCCGGGCGCGGGCCTCTCCGGCGGTCAGCAGCAGCGCCTCTGCATCGCCCGCGCCATCGCGGTCGAGCCGCAGGTCCTGCTGATGGACGAGCCCTGCTCGGCGCTCGACCCGATCTCCACCCTCGCCATCGAGGACCTGATCGGCGAGCTGAAGTCGCAGTTCACCATCGTGATCGTGACGCACAACATGCAGCAGGCGGCCCGCGTCAGCGACCGCACCGCCTTCTTCAACCTGGCCGCGGTCGGCCAGCCGGGCAAGCTGGTCGAGCTGGACGACACCCAGCGGATCTTCTCCAACCCGTCCGTGCAGGCGACCGAGGACTACATCTCCGGCCGCTTCGGCTAGACCGCCCGGAGGACGAGCTGCTTCGTGGTGCTGCATGGCGGTGCCGCCGCGAAGTATGAGGAAGGGCCCGCCCCCGAGATGTGGGGGCGGGCCCTTGCCGTGCCTGCCGTACGTCCTCTTCCCCGCGGGCCCGTCCCTCAGCCCCAGAAGAGGTGGACGAACCAGTACATCAGCGCTGCGACGAGGGCGGCCGCCGGCATCGTGATGAACCAGCCGAGCACGATGTTCTTCGCCACTCCCCAGCGGACCGCGCGGATCCGCTTGGTGGCGCCGACACCCATGATCGCGGAGGTGATCACGTGGGTGGTGGAGATCGGGGCCTTGAAGACGAACGAGGTGATGTACATGACCGTCGAGGCGGTGGCCTCGGCGGCGAAGCCCTGCGGCGGGTCCAGCTCGATGATCTTGCGGCCGAGGGTCCGCATGATCCGCCAGCCACCCGCGTAGGTGCCGAGCGAGAGCGCGGTGGCGCAGGAGATCTTGACCCAGACCGGGATGCCGTCGGTGGTGTGGTGGCCCGAGATGGTGAGCGCCATCACCACGATGCCCATGGTCTTCTGGGCGTCCTGCAGACCGTGCGCGAGCGCCATGGCGGCGGCCGACGCGGTCTGGGCGACCCGGAAGTTGCGCTTGGCGCGGTGCGGGTTGGCCCGGCGGAAGATCCACAGGATCGCCAGCATCACCAGGTAGCCGCCGACCAGGCCGACGATCGGGGAGATGACCATCGGGATGACGATCTTGTCGAGAACGCCGTTCCAGATCACCTCGGTGCCGCCGGCCAGCGCCGCTCCGACCATGCCGCCGAACAGCGCGTGCGAGGAGGAGGACGGCAGACCGAAGTACCAGGTGACCAGGTTCCAGGTGATCGCGCCGACGAGGGCGGCGAACAGGATCGCCATGCCCTGGTTGCCGGTCGGGGTCGCGATGATGCCCTGCGAGACGGTGTGCGCGACGCCACTGCCGAGGAAGGCACCGGCCAGGTTCATCACCGCGGCCATCGCGAGCGCGGCCCGCGGGGTGAGGGCCCGGGTGGAGACCGACGTGGCGATGGCGTTCGCGGAGTCGTGGAAGCCGTTGGTGTAGGTGAAGAAGAACGCAACGCCGAGGACGGCGATGAGTGCAGCCATGTCCACGAGGGTCAGGACTCCTTGACGGCGATGGTCTCCACCGTGTTGGCGACGTGCTCGAACGCGTCCGCCGCCTCCTCAAGGACGTCCACGACCTGCTTGAGCTTGAGCACCTCGATGGCGTCGTACTGGCCGGAGAACAGGTGGGCGAGCAGCTTGCGGTGGATCTGGTCGGCCTGGTTCTCCAGCCGGTTGACCTCGATCCAGTACTCGGTGAGGTTGGACATGCTCCGCAGGTTCGGCATCGCCTCGGCGGTGAGCTCCGCGGCGCGCGCCAGCACCTCGATCTGCTGCTCGACACCCTTGGGCAGGGTCTGGATGTCGTAGAGGACGACCAGGTCGACGGCCTCCTCCATGAAGTCCATGATGTCGTCCAGCGACGAGGCGAGGCTGTAGATGTCCTCGCGGTCGAAGGGCGTGATGAAGGACGAGTTCAGCTGGTGGAAGACCGCATGGGTGGTGTCGTCCCCGGCGTGCTCGGCGGCGCGCATGCGCTCGACGATCTCCGCGCGGGCCGACACGTCTGATCCCAGCAGTTCCAGCAGGAGCTTCGATCCGACGACGAGGTTCTCCGCGGCGGCGGCGAACATGTCGTAGAAACTCGTCTCCTTCGGGGTCAGGCTAAAACGCACGGAAATCTCCGATGTGCGGGGTAGGGACTGAACGATGCTAGGTGCAACCAAGCGCAATTGCGCAAACGGGGTGGTGCGAAGGGAGGCGGAACCTCCCCTTCCGTTTGGCTGCCGCAGCAGCGGACCCGGCCCGCACACCCATGTGCGGACGTGAGTCCCCAGTCTGACGGAACCTCGCCCGGATTGCCCCCGTCGTGCGCGCGGAACAGCGGGGTGTTGCCCGGACGGGGGAACTGCTCCGGGAGCCGCCCCTGAGCCCGTCCGCAGCCCGTTCCGGGGCCCGTCCGGGTGCCGGGCCGGGCCGGCGGACCTCGCCGCAGGAACACCACGACCGGCCCCGGTGTTGGACACTGGAGGCCGACGCAGCCACCCAGGCACCCAGACGAAGGCGGGCCGATGACCACGACGGAAGCGCTCACCGACCCGGACCACGTGCCCGGGAGCGGGCCGCACGGTGAATCCTCCGCACCGGCCGTGCCGGCGACGGCCGGGCACCACGGCGGGCACGGTCCGCACGGGTACAGCGCGCAGAAGGACGCCCACCTCAAGCGGCTCCGCCGGATCGAGGGCCAGATCCGCGGCCTCCAGCGGATGGTCGACGAGGACGTCTACTGCATCGACGTACTGACCCAGGTGTCGGCCGGGACCAAGGCCCTGCAGTCCTTCGCGCTCTCGCTGCTGGAGGAGCACCTGCGGCACTGCGTCGCCGCGGCCGCCGAGGAGGGCGGCACCGAGCTGGACGCCAAGGTGGCGGAGGCCACCGCCGCGATCGGCCGGCTGCTGCGCAGCTAGCGGCCCCGCTCGGGGTCGGCCCCCGGGGCGGGGGCCGACCCGGGGGAGGCCCGCGCGGGGTCGCCCAGTTACCCGTAGTTACGCTTAGTAGCCCGCCTCCGGATCCCGGTCGGCGGGCGTACCGCCGTCGGGCCGGTCCAGCAGCAGCACCTCGTCGATCCGCTCCGGCGGCAGCCGGTCGTCGTCGCTGGCCGTGGCGGCGATCATCAGCTCGCCGGCCAGGTCGATCTCGTCGAGGGCCGCGTCGTCGTGGCCGCCGCTGCGGCCGCCCGTGGACGACACCACCTGCACCACCCCTTCAGTGCCTCGCCAGCCCGGGCGGCAGCCACCCGTTGTCCAGCCTAGGCACTTCGGAGCCCGTCCACATGGCACGGACGGGCCATCTCGACGCCGCCGAAACGGGTGGGCCGTGCTGCCCGGGGTGGCCCACCCGTCCCGGCGGCGTCCCCGTGCCCGGCTACTTCGGGCTCTCCGTGGGCTTCATCGCGTAGATGTCGGCGGCGGGCGGCTCGGCCGCCTCCACCGGCTTGCCGAAGTCGGACAGCGCGGTGGTCGAGGTCACCTTCACCTGGTCCTTCGCCTCCTTGGAGCCGGCCACCCCGGCGAAGGTGAAGATCTCCACCACCTTGTGCAGCCGCCCCTGCTCGTCCAGCCAGGCGTCGTACGGGACGTCCTTGACGGTGAAGGTCTGGGCGCCCATCCGCAGGCCGTCCCCGCCCCGGCCGCCGGTGGCGTCGGCGGCCTTGGTGAGGTCCAGGGTGCCCCGGTAGTGCTTCAGCGGGACCCCGTCGAGCGTCTCGGTGCCGACCAGGTCCGCCTTCTGGGCCCCGCGCAGCGCGCCCGCGGCGGCGGCCGGATCGGTGGCGCCGCCGCTGACCAGGTTGCCGTCCGGCAGCTGGCGCACGTCGAGCTTGACCCACTTGCCCTCGGGCACCTTGGCGCCGCTGTTCTGCAGGTAGACGGTGCCCGGCAGGACCACCTCGACGATCTTCCCGGTGGTGGCCGCGCCGGGTGGTACCGCCACCTCCAGCCGGCCGATCCGCTTCACGTAGTCGTAGCCGCCGGCGCCGGTGAAGACGGCCTTCTTCTCGGCGGACTCGGTGACCAGTTCGGTGCTGGCCCGCGCGGAGCCCGTCCGGCCGGTGATGTCGGCGGCGTTGCGGACGGCCGTCACCGGGTCGGCGGAGAGCCGGTCGGCGGCGCCCGGCTTCCGGTCGCCCGAGTCACCGGATTCCGCGGCCCCGCCGGAACAGCCGGCCAGTCCGGCCAGCGCGGCGGCGAGCACGGCGGCCCCGGCGGCCGAGCGCAGGTGGGGCAGTGGGCGGCCGTGCCGCCGGCCGCTGCGCTGCTGGTCGCTCATCTTCATCCTCGCGACAACCCCCTCGGGCCCCGACTGCCCCGCCGGCCACCACCACCGGGTGGGCAGAGCTCTTTCCGGGCAAACGAGTTGGGCATCGAAGGGTTACGCGGCACCCGGCGCGCACGAAGCGTCGCGCGCCGGGTCCCGGGCGCGTTACGGTGAAGCACGTGCACAGTGAGCTGCCGGCTGCCCCCGGCACCACCAGGATGCCCGAGCACCGCGTCGCCGTCAGCGAGCGCGGTTCCTTCTGCTACGCGACCTGCAGTTGCGGCTGGTTCTCGCCGGCCCGCCGCTCCCGCGACCTGACCAGGCGCGAGGCCGCCGACCATCTGAGCGAGAACGACGCCGGCGGGACCGGCTGACGGGGCGGCCCCCGGCCCCGGCCCCGGGCGCCTATGCCGCCAGGTCGGACACCGGAGGCTGCTCGTCGGAGGTCACGCTGCCCGGCTGGCGGCCCCGTCGGCGTCCGCGCGGGCGGACGCCGGTCGGCGCCGCCCGGATCAGCGGGGCGACGGCGGTCCGGCTCAGCGCGTGGCAGAGCGGCACCAGGACGGCCATCGCGATCGGCGCCAGCAGCAGGACCACCGCGGTGGCGAGCGCGAAGCCGCCGATCACGTCGGTGGGGTAGTGGACGCCCATGTACATCCGGCAGAAGCCCTGCAGCAGGGCGAGGCCGCCGGCGATCCAGCCCAGCCGTCGGTTCACCAGGAACAGGGCGACCGCGATCCCCATCGACATCGTCGAGTGGTCGCTGACGAAGGAGTGCGTGCCCTCCTTGCCCTCCACCAGCACGTCCAGCCCGGTGTGGTCGACGAACGGGCGCGGGCGGTCGACGATGGCGGCGATCGGCAGGTTCGCCAGCTCGGCGAGGGCGACCGCGAGCGGGGCCCAGAGCAGCCCGGCGACGGCCACCGGGGCGTCCGGGCGGCGTCTGGCCTGGAGCCAGCCGATCAGGCCCAGCAGGGCCAGGCCGATCAGGATGCCGTACTCGCCGATCCAGGAGACCGCGTGGTCCAGCCACTGCGGGGAGCGCTTGGCCAGGCCGTTGACGGCGTAGAGCAGTCCGAGGTCGGGGTTGGTCGTGTCGGCAAGCGGCGTCGACACGCCGCACCTCCTTCTGGTCCGCAGCACCTGTTCGATCCGGCCGTGGCCCGCCCAGCTCCTCCCTGGTCAGGGAGGTGACGCGGAACCAACGGACACAACGTCATAACCGGGGCACAGCGTTCCACGGAAACGCGCGGTTATGGAAACTTGACTCAGCGTCCACAGTGCAATCACACCCGGCGGCCCGGCCGGGTCAGCTCTTTGCGGGGCTTTGACCTGCACCTGTCGGGACTGCGGCTGTCGGGACCGCGCCGGTCGCCGGGCCGGCCGGTGCCGGGCCGGCCGCGACGGCCCGCCGGGCGGGGGTGGGGCCGGGCGTGCCGGCGGCGGACGGCGGGGCGGGAGCGGCCTGGTTCGCGGCCGCGGCGGGCGTGGCGGGGTTCGCGGGGGCGGACGGGGTCGGGGAGGGCGTCTCCGGAGCGGTGGTGCCCGGCCGGCTGGGGGCGGCGATGCTGCCGTCCGTGTTGCGGCCCGGCAGCGCCTCGGCGCCGTCCGAGGTGACCCGGGTGGCGCCGATGTACTCCTTGGTGTCGATCTTGTCGTAGCGGATCACCGCGCCGGTGTGCGGCGCGTCGATCATGTAGCCGCCGCCGACGTAGATGCCGACGTGGTGGATGCTGCGCGGATCGTTGAGGTCGGTGGCCCAGAACACCAGGTCCCCCGGGCGCAGCTGGTCGCGCGAGGGGTGCTGGCCGGCGTACCACTGGTCGTTGGCGACCCGGGGGAGCGTGATGCCCACGCTGGCGAACGCCGCCCAGGTCAGCCCGGAGCAGTCGAACCGCCCGTTCTGCGAGGCCAGGCCCGAGCCGCCCCACAGGTACGGGGTGCCGAGCTTGGTCTGGGCGAAGTAGATCGCGCCGGCCGACTGCTGGGAGACGGCCACCGGGGCGGTCGGCGCGGTGAAGCTCCGGGCCATCGCCTGGATGTTCTTCACGTAGCCCTGGGTCTCCTTGTACGGCGGCACCCCGTTGTACTTGGTGACCGCGTACGGTCCCGCGTTGTACGCGGCCAGCAGGTTGGCCTGCCGGTCGCCCGGCACCCTGGCGACGTCGTCGGCGAGTGCGCAGTCGAACGTCGCCGCCGAGGCGATCGCGTCGAAGGGGTCCCAGACATCCTTCTTGCCGTCATTGTTGCCGTCCGTGGCGTATGTTCCCCAGGTGGCCGGCATGAACTGCGCCATTCCCTGTGCGCCGACGGGTGATCGGGCGCCCGGGTCAAAGCCGCTTTCCTGGTAGAGCTGTGCCGCGAGCATCGGCGGGGAGATCTCCGGGCAGAGCGCGCCCCACTGCTGGATCGGCCCCTGGTAGGCCGCCGGAACGGTGCCGGGGGAGAGCGCGGCGCGATTGGCCGACTGCTGTGGCACACCGCTCGCGGCATACGTCGCGACCGTGACCAGCCCGATGAAGCCGACTGCGACAACTCCCGCAGCGGCGGCGGCCGTACCGGCCTTCCGGAGTACCATCAGCACCATCCCGACGAATCGTCAGTCGAAGTGTCCCGGAAGGCGTTGCTCACCGCAATCATCAGAGATACAAAGAGTGAGCGCTATCCTTCGTACGGTGGACATCCTCGCGTACGTGTCCCGTGCCTCACGACCAATCCGCGAGAAGCAGCCAAGTCGACATCAGATCTGGCCAAGAATAGGTACCGACCCTTCGCGCGGACGGGGTCTGGGCCCTTGAATTTGCCTGATCGGGCGGTGAGATGGAAATGAACCTGAGCAGCGTGGACAGCCTCGCGATCGGCCACCTGGCCGAGGACCCTCCTAAGAAGCCGAATATCGACACCATCATCGGCGGGATCGCCCCGGACTGGGGCCCGTTCGCGAGTCTCGGGTCGGAAGCCCGGGTGATGGTCGAGGTCGTCATGGCCGTGGCGATCCTGGCCTGCCTCGGCCTGGCCGTCTGGGGTGCGGCCAAGCAGCGGATCGGTGCGACCGCCATGCGTGACAGCTTCGGCGCCGAACAGGGCAAGGGGCTGATCATCGCCGGGCTGACCGGCGTGTTCATCATTGGATCACTCGGCACTCTGTTCACCATTGTGTACGGCATGGCCATCTGACGATCGGACAGTTCGGGCGAGCGTGGGCGGCACGGTCGCCCACCCACCCGGCCGCCGGATCCGTCGGAGTCCCCGTCGGGAGTCCACCCACTCACCCCTCCCTCCGCGCCCGCCCACGGGCGGAGGGGCCCCCGGAGCCCCCCGGCTCCCCGCACCAGGAGGGCCGCCGTGCCGTTGTCCGACGACCAGCCGCACACCCGTACGCGGCTGCCGGTCGGCGAACAGCCCTTCTCCCAGCCGGCCGGCCGTCAGCCGCGGCCGATGCGGACCCTGCTGGCCGTCCTGGTGGTCGTCACGCTGCTGGTGGTGGCGATCTCCATCGCCAACCGCGGCAAGGCCGACCCGGGCACCGGGCCGGGCCGCTCGGCCGACGGCGCGGCCCCCACGGCCGCCGCCGGCGCCGGGCCGGCCCCCAGCGGCGACCAGCCCGTCGGCACCACCAACAACGGGATCGCCGGCGGCTTCCCGCACACCGACCAGGGCGCGCAGTCGGCCGCCACCAACTACGCGGTCGCCATCGGCTCGGCCGAGATGTTCCGCACCGACAGCCGCCACACCATCGTGGCCACCATCGCCGACCCGGCCGCGGTCACGGCGCTGCAGACGCGGCTGGATCAGGGGTTCGGCGGGGACACCCCCGCCCGTTACGGCCTCGACGCCCAGGGGCGCGCGCCGAAGGGGCTGACCTTCGTCAGCCGCACCGTGCCGGTGGGTGCCAAGTCGGCCGCGTACAGCGACGGCGAGGCCAAGGTCGAGGTCTGGTCCACCAACCTCACCGGGCTCGCCGGCGAGCGCTCCGTCCAGCCGGTCACCGCGAACTGGCTCACCCTCACCCTGACCCTGCGCTGGGCGGGCGGCGACTGGAAGCTCGCCGACTACGCGAGCCGACCGGGCCCGGTCCCGCTGACGGGTGACCAGCAGGCAGCCACCGCCGAGGAGATCACCGGCGCCGTCCAGCAGTTCGGGGGTTTCCGCTATGCCCGTTGAGTCCATGCCGCGGCGCCGTGCCGCGCGTCCTGTCGCCCGCGCCTCGGGGCGACCCGGCGTCCGCCGGGCCGGCACGTTCGCGGGGGCGGTGGCCGCCGTGCAGGTGGCGACGCTGCTGGCGGCGCAGCGGGCCTTCGCGGAGCCGTCACCGACGGCGACGCCGTCCCCGAGCGGAACCGCCAACTGTCCTGATCTACCGATCTCCGGCAACGGAATCCTCTGTGTGGACAAGCCGGGAGGAGGTGCCTCGCTCCCCGGCTCGGGCACGGTCGGGAGTGTCACCGATCCGCTCGGCGCGCTGGCGAAGGGCTGTGCGCAGGCGGCGGCCTGGGTGGTGCGGAAGCTGTCGGGGGCCATCGACGGGACGACCCAGGTGGACTTCACCAACGCGTCGTTCCTGCAGCAGTACGCGGTGGTGTTCGCCGCCTCGACGATCATCACGCTGGTGCTCTGGCTGCTGGCGGTGACGAAGCGCGCCGTGCGCGGCGCTCCGCTGACGACGGCGATCTCGGAGGCGATCGGGTTCCTGTGGCTGACCGTGGTGGCCTCGGCGTTCACGCCGCTGATCCTGTACACCGTGGTGAGCGCGACGGACGGGCTGACCACGGCGATCGCGGTGGGGACGAAGTCGGACACCGGGACGTACCTGGGCGGGTTCGCGGACACCCTGGAGAAGGGTGACATGGGCGGCGGGCCGCTGATCCTGATCATCGTGTCGCTGGTGGCCGTCCTGGCGGCGGCGGTGCTCTGGGTCGAGCTGCTGATCCGGGCGGCGATGCTGTACGTGGGCGCGCTGCTCGGGACGGCGGTGTACGCGGGGCTGGTGGACAAGCAGCTGTGGAAGCACGTGCGTCGCTGGGCCGGGGTGATGCTGGCGGTGGACCTGGCGAAGCCGATCATCGTGATCATCCTGGGCCTGGCCGGCGCGGTGGCCACCGGTGCGGGGGCCAACGACGACTTCGCGCGGGTGCTGTCCGGCCTGGCGATCCTCTTCCTGTCGATCTTCGCGAGCGCCTCCGTGTACCGCTTCGTGCCGGGATTCGGCGACGAGATCATGAGCATGCGCCACGCCAGGGCCAGTGCGGTGTCGGCCGGGTCGGCGATGATCAACGGCACGGCGAACCTGGTGAAGCAGGGCATCAGCACGCACGGCGACCGCGGCCCCCAGGGTGGCGGCGGCGCGGGCGGCGGCGGTGGCTCGGTGGCCCCGGGTATCGCCGCCCACGCCGCGCGGACCCCGGCGCCGCCGCCGCAGGCCTCGCCGGCCCAGGCTTCGACCCGCGACAGCAATCCAGCGAAGGGAGGGTGACGGGTAAGTGAGCAGCGAACCACTCGGCCAGTACGGCGCCCAGTACGCCCAGCCGTACGTGCACCAGCGCCGCACGTACCTGATCGGCAAGGCCCGCCCGAACGCGCCGATCGGCCGCAACCGGGAGTCCGGCGAGATCGTCCTGATCATCTTCGGGGCGTTCCTCGGCATGCTCTGGGGCCTGCTGATGCCGGTCCTGCCGTTGCGCATCGCGGGTCTGGTCGGGCTGCCCCTGCTGGCCATCGCGGCGGTCTACGTGCCGTACCGGCGCCGGACGTTCTACAAGTGGGTGGAGATCAACCGCACCTACCGCCGGACGGTCCGCAGCGGTCGGGCGGTGTGGAAGTCGGACGCGATGGACGCGGGCACCCGGATGGACGGGCGCGAGGTCGAGGTCGGCCCGCCGCCCGGGGTGGGGCGGCTGCGCTGGCTCGCGGCGCCGTTCGGGCCGGACGAGGTCGGGGTGCTGATGCACCTGGAGCGGCGGACGGTGACGGCCGCGATCGAGATCGAGGGCCCGGGTGTCGGGCTGCGCGACTCGGAGGACCAGGAGGCCCTGGTCGACCGGTTCGGCACGCTGCTGAAGCACGTCGCCAACGGGGACGGGTTCGTCACCCGGCTGCAGATCCTGGCTCGTACGCTGCCGGCCGATCCGGACGCGCACGCGAAGGACGTGGAGCGGCGCGGTGACCACGGCGCGCCGGGGTGGCTGAAGGATTCGTACGACCAGTTGCAGTCGATGGTGTCGACCTCCTCCGAGCAGCACCGGGCGTACCTGGTGGCCTGCATGCACTACACCCGAGACCTGGCGGCCGAGGCGCACGCGATGGGCCGGACGGCGACCGGGCGGCGGGCCCGGGACGACGAGGGTCTGGCCGCGGTGATGGCCCGCGAGCTGACCGACATCTGCGCGCGGTTGGCGGAGGCGGACATCCGGGTGCGCCAGCCGCTCGGGCAGGCCCGGCTCTCCTCGCTGCTGCACTCGATGTACGACCCGGACCACCCGATCGACCACATCCAGGCGATGTCCCGGCGCAATGCCTGGCCGGCCGAGCTGGACGCGACGCACCCGCAGTACCTGGAGGCGAAGACCCGCGAGTCGGCGACCCGCGAGCCGTGGTGCCACGCCACCGCCTGGATCAAGGAGTGGCCGCTGACCCCGGTGGGCGTCAACTTCCTGGCGCCGCTGCTGGTGCACACCCCGGACGTGATCCGGACGGTGGCGGTGACGATGGACCTGGAGCCCACCGACGTCGCGATCGAGCGGATGCTCACCGAGAAGACCAACGACGAGGCGGAGGCCAGCCGCGCCGCCAAGATGAACCGCACGGTCGACCCGCGCGACCTGGCCCACACCGGCCGGGTCGACCAGCGCGGTGACGACCTGGCCTCCGGCGCGGCCGGGGTGAACCTGGTCGGCTACATCACCGTCTCCTCGCGCAACCCGGAGGCGTTGGCCCGTGACAAGCGGACCATCCGTGCCTCGGCCGGCAAGAGCTACCTCAAGCTGGAGTGGTGCGACCGCGAGCACCATCGGGCGTTCGTCAACACCCTGCCGTTCGCCACCGGCATCCGCCGCTGATCCACCTGGAGGCCCCGCATGGCGATCGGCAACCTCACCGACGCGTTCACCAGCCTGATGTTCGGCAAGGTGGAGACCACCCGGCTGCCGGTGCGCACCTCCACCGGCCAGGCGCAGGCGGTCTACCTGCCCACCGCCGCACCGGGGCTGGGCGACTCCGGCGTGATCATCGGCCGTGAGGTGTACAGCGGCAAGGGCTACGTCTACGACCCCTTCCAGCTGTACGGGCAGCAGCTGCCGGCGCCGCACTGGCTGGTGCTCGGCGAGTCCGGCAACGGCAAGTCCGCGCTGGAGAAGACGTACGTGCTGCGCCAGCTGCGATTCCGTGACCGGCAGGTCGTGGTGCTGGACGCGCAGGGCGAGGACGGCGTCGGTGAGTGGAATCTGATCGCCAACGCGCTGGGCATAAAGTCGATCCGGCTCGACCCGATGGCGGCCCGGGACGGCGGGGTGAAGCTCAATCCGCTGGACCCGGCGATCACCCAGACCGGCCAGCTGTCGCTGCTGCGCACCATCGTCGAGGTGGCGATGGGGCGCGGGCTGGAGGAGCGGGCCGGGTTCGCGCTGAAGGCGGCGCACGCCCACGTGGTCGCTTCGGTGACCGACCGGCAGCCGGTGCTGGACGACATCATCGACACCCTGCGCAGCCCGGAGCTGGCCTCGGTGGAGTCGTTGGGCGTCGGGGTGGACGAGGTGCAGTCCTGGGGGCTGGACGTGGCCCTGGTGCTGGACCGGCTGGTCGACGGTGACCTGCGCGGCATGTTCGACGGGCCGACCACCGACGGGATCGACCTGGACGCGCCGCTGATCGTGTTCGACCTGTCGCACATCGACCGGAACTCGATCGCGATGCCGATCCTGATGGCGATCGTCGGTGTCTGGCTGGAGCACACCTGGATCAGGCCGGACCGGAAGAAGCGGATCTTCCTGGTCGAGGAGGCCTGGCACATCATCAACAGCCCGTTCGTCGCGCAGCTGTTCCAGCGGCTGCTGAAGTTCGGGCGCCGGCTCGGGCTCTCCTTCGTGGCGGTGGTCCACCACCTCTCGGACGTGGTGGACGGCGCGGCGGCCAAGGAGGCCTCGGCGATCCTCAAGATGGCCTCCACCCGGACGATCTACATGCAGAAGGCCGAGGAGGCGAGAGCCACCGGCCGGGTGCTGGGTCTGCCGCGCTGGGCGGTTGAGATCATCCCCACACTCTCGCCGGGCATCGCGGTCTGGGACGTCAACGGGAACGTCCAGGTGGTGAAGCACATCATCACCGAGGCCGAGCGGCCGCTGGTCTACACCGACCGCGCGATGACGGAGGAGACGGTGGCCGAGCGGACCCGGGCAGAGCGGCAGTTGGCGTCCGAACCAGGTCTCTGACCCGAGCTCCCGCGCTGGTCGGCGGCTTCTCCCGGGCCGGCCGGCGCCCCTTCCGCCGGGCCGGCGCGACCGGTCGGCGAGCCGGTTGTGCGGCGACGATTCGTCAGTAGGTAACCCTGTCGTTACGTTCAGGGTCCTGACAGCTACGCGCGTTGACTCTAGGCTGCACTGGCGCAACGACACCGTCGCCCGCCCACACATGTCGCCGGCCGGGCGCTCTCTCAAGGTGCAGGGGACCTCCATGCTCACCGTCAGATCCCGGCGTGCCGTCCTGGCCGCCGTCGCCGCGGCCGGCCTCGTCGGCACCGTGGCCGCGCCGACCGCCGCCCAGGCCGCGGACGCCAAGCGTCAGAAGACCGTCAACCTCCAGCTGCTGGCGATCAACGACTTCCACGGCAACCTGGAGCCCCCGGCCGGCTCCTCCGGCACCGTCCGGGAGATCGACCCGGCGACCGGCCAGGTGGTCAGCACCCCGGCCGGTGGCATCGAGTACCTGGCCACCGCGCTGCGCCAGGCCCGGATCCCGGCCGACGACTCGATCACCGTCGCCGCCGGTGACATCGTCGGTGCCTCGCCGCTGACCTCGGCGCTCTTCCACGACGAGCCGACCATCGAGGCGATGGACAAGCTCGGCCTGGACGTCACGGCCGTCGGCAACCACGAGTTCGACGAGGGCTCCAAGGAGCTGATCCGCCTCCAGGAGGGCGGCTGCCACCCGGTGGACGGCTGCTACGAGGAGGGGCGCAAGTTCAAGGGCGCCAACTTCAACTACCTGGCCGCCAACGTCACCAACGAGAAGACCGGCAAGCCGATCCTGGCCCCGTACTGGGTGACCAAGTCGCAGGGCGTGAAGGTCGGCTTCATCGGCGCCACGCTGGAGGGCACGCCGAACATCGTGACCGCCGAGGGCGTCAAGGGCCTGAAGTTCGGCAACGAGGTCGCCACGATCAACAAGTACGCGGCCGAGCTGAAGAAGCAGGGCGTGAACTCGATCGTCGCCCTGATCCACGAGGGCGGCCTGCCGGCCAGCAGCACCTACAACTACGACTGCGGCACCGCCGGCCAGGGCATCTCCGGCCCGATCGTCGACATCGCCAAGAACCTGGACCCGGCGATCGGCGCCATCGTCACCGGCCACACCCACAACGCCTACGCCTGCACCATCCCCGACCCGCAGGGCGTGCCGCGCTCGGTGACCAGCGCCGCCTCCTTCGGCCGGCTCTACACCGAGATCGACCTGAAGCTCGACAAGACCACGGGCAGCATCGTGCGGCCCTCGGTCAAGGCCGAGAACCACATCGTGCGCCGCACGGTCGAGAAGGCCCCGGACATGACGGCGCTGATCGACCGCTACTCCAAGCTGGCCGCGCCGATCGCCAACCGTCCGCTCGGCTTCATCGCCTCGGACATCAACGGGCGCGGGAACAGCGACCCGGAGAAGCCGCTCGGTGACGTGATCGCCGACGCCCAGCTGGCGGGCCTGGCGCCCGCCGACAAGGGCGGCGCGCAGATCGCCTTCATGAACCCCGGCGGCATCCGCTCCGACCTCGTCTACAAGGCGAGCGGCGCCGAGGGCGACGGCGTGGTGACCTACGGCGAGGCGTTCACCGTCCAGCCGTTCACCAACATGATGCAGGTCAAGACGCTGACCGGTGCCCAGCTGGTCCAGCTGCTCCAGCAGCAGGTGAGCGGGTCCAACGAGGCCGCGCCGAAGATCCTGCAGTCGTCCAAGGGCCTGACCTACACCCTGGACATGCGCAAGACCGGCGTGAACCGGGTCCTGACGGACTCGATCCGACTGAACGGCGCGCCGATCGACCCGGCCGCCAAGTACCGCGTCGCGGCCAACGAGTTCCTGGCCGGTGGCGGCGACGGCTTCCCGGCCTTCGCGGCCGGCACCGACAAGCTGGTCGGCGCCTCCGACCTGGACGTCTTCGCCGCCTACCTCGGTGCCAACAGCTCGGCCGCCGCGCCGCTGAAGGCGCCGGCGCAGGACCGCATCAAGGTCATCGGCCCGGGCAGCGACCTCGACTGACCGTAGCCGACGGGGAACGGGCGGGGCGCTGTCGGGGCGCCCCGCCCGTTTCGCTTTCCGCCCGGGGCCTGGGCCGGTCCGAGCCGGTCGTCCGGCTAGCCGGCCGTCGGGCCGCCGGGCAGCCGGACGGTGGCCAGGGCACCCGGGCCGCCGTCGCGGGCCGGGCCGAGCGACACCTCGCCGCCCGCCTCCCGGACGCTCTGCGCGACGATCGACAGTCCGAGGCCGGAGCCGGGGAGCTGGCGCGAGGACGGGGAGCGCCAGAAGCGGTCGAAGACGTACGGCAGCTCCTCCGGCGGGATGCCGGGGCCGTGGTCGCGGACGGTCAGCACGCCCTCGTGGAGCCGGACGTCGATCGTGCCGCCGGGCGGGCTGTACTTGACCGCGTTGTCCAACAGGTTGATCACGGCGCGTTCCAGCGCGGCGGCGTCGCCGTGGACGAACCAGGGCTCCGTCCCGGTCTCGTAGACCAGCCCGGGACCGCGCAGCTTGGCGCGGGCGAGCGCCCGGTCGACGAGTTCGTGCACCGCGACGACGGCCAGGATCCGGCCAGGTTTGGGGGTGTCGGGCCGGGACAGCTGCAGCAGGTCACCGATCAGGACGGTGAGCTCCTGCATCTGGGCCTTCATGTTGCCGAGCAGCTTGGTCCTGGTGGCGGCGGGGAGCGGCCGGCCGGTGTCGTCACTGCGGATCAGCAGGTCGACGTTGGTGCGCAGTGAGGTGAGCGGGGTGCGCAGCTCGTGCCCGGCGTCGGCGATCAGGCGCGTCTGGCGGTCACGGGAGTTGGCGAGGGCGGTGCTCATCGAGTTGAACGAGGCGGAGAGCCGGGCGATCTCGTCGCTGCCGTGTACGGGGATGGTGCCGCCCACCTCCTCGGTGCGGGCGATGTGCTCGACCACGTCGGTGAGTTGGTCGACGGGCTTGAGCGCGGAGCGGGCGACGAACCGGCCCGCGAGACCGGCGAGGATGATGCCGCCGAGGGCCACGCTGCCGAGGATCAGGGCGAGTTGTTGCAGGGAGTTCTCGACGTTCTCGGTCGAGGAGGCCACCATCACCATCCCGGCCGGATAGCCGGGAATCTCGGACGGGTACCACACGACCCGGACCATGGCCGGTGTGCCGTTGGTGTAGTGACCGTCCCGGATCATCGATTGGCCGGGCTTGAGCTGGAGCACCTTGGCGTCGTCGGTCTGGATCACGATCGCGTTGGTCGACCCGGGGGGCAGGCAGACCAGAGCGGCCGGACCGGTGAAGACGTACTGGGTGTCCCGGGGCGCGGGTCCGCCGGCCGGGGGGTGAGAGCCGGAGTTCTGGGCGTTCTGCGTCTTCTTGAGCGCGGCCTGCGGAGTGGTGGCGCAGTCCGAGGTGCTCGGCAGCATCAGGGGGATCCGGACGCTCTGGAGGTCGCTGCGGACCTGCCCGTACAGCTGCTTCTCCACGATGAACCAGCAGGCGAGCGCCGACAGCGCGATCGCCACCGCCACCGCCGCCGCCGTCAGGAAGGTCAGCCGGCTGCGCAGGGACTGGGCGCGGTACCAGCGGGTGAGGCGCTGCCGCCGCGGGACGCGCGGCGGTACCAGCGGCGGCGGGGGGAAGGTGTGGGTCACGCCGGGGTGCCGGGGGCCGGGCGCAGGGCGTAGCCGACGCCGCGTACGGTCTGGATGATCCGGGGCATCCCGCCCTGCTCGGTCTTGCGGCGCAGGTACATCACGTACACGTCCAGGGAGTTCGAGGAGGGCTCGAAGTCGAAGCCCCAGACCGCCTTGAGGATCTGTTCGCGGGTGAGCACCTGGCGGGGGTGGGAGAGGAACATCTCCAGCAGCATGAACTCGGTGCGGGTCAGCTCGACCGGCTTGCCGGCCCGGGTGACCTCGCGGGTGGCGGTGTTCATCCGGAGGTCGGCGAAGGCCATCACCTCGCTGTCGTCCTCGACGGCCGCGGCGCGGGCGGCGGCCTCGGTGGCGAGGGCGTTGCGGCGGAGCAGGGCGCGGACCCGGGCGAGCAGTTCGTCCAGTTCGAAGGGCTTGGCGAGGTAGTCGTCGGCGCCGACGTCCAAGCCGGTGACCCGGTCGCCGACGGCGTCGCGGGCGGTGAGCATCAGCACCGGGACGGTGTCGCCGCGCGAGCGCATCCGGCGGACGGCGGTGAGGCCGTCCATCCGGGGCATCATGATGTCCAGCAGGACGAGGTCGGGCTTCTCCCGTTCGACGGACTCCAGCGCCTCGTAGCCGTCGGTGGCGGTGGCGACCTCGTAGCCCTCGAAGGCGAGGCTGCTCTCCAGGGCGTCCCGGAGGGCGGGTTCGTCGTCGACCACGAGGAGCCGGGCGGAGGCCGGTCCGGGCTCGGCGGGGGTGCGGTCGTCGGCGGCCGGGGTCATGGGCGATTGCCCTTTCTCATCGTCGGAGAGCCTGCTGGGGGACTGCGGTGACCTGCTGGGCGGGGGAGCCGCTCGGAGTAATTGTCCGTCTAGATGTTCTGCCCGGCCTGCAGCTCGGGCAGCGCCTGCTTGATGTCGTTGATCGGGATGGCGAAGCCGAGGCCGACGCTGCCGGCGGTACCGCCACCGGCCGTGGAGCTGGAGCCGCTCGCCGAGTACATCGCCGAGTTGATGCCGATGACCTGGCCGTTCGCGTTGATCAGCGGGCCGCCGGAGTTGCCGGGGTTGAGCGCGGCGTCGGTCTGGAAGGCCTTGTAGGTGGCGGTCTCGCCGGTGTTCTGCGGGGTGCTGCCGCGCAGGCCGGGCAGGTTGGGGAAGCCGAACCCGCCGTTGCCGCTGGTGGTGCCCTCGTCGACCTGGACGGTGACCTCGCGGTTCTCGGCGCTGATGATGCCCGAGGTGACGGTGCCGGTGAGGCCCTCCGGGTTGCCGATCGCGACGACCGGGTCGCCGACGCCGACGGTGGAGGAGTCGCCGAGGGTGGCGGGGGTGAGGTTCTTGGCGCCGCTCGCGGTGATCACGGCGGCGTCCAGGGACTTGTCGGTGCCGGTGACGGTGGCCCTGGCCGTCGAGCCGTCCTTGAAGGTGACGGTGATCTGACCGCCGTCGGCGGCGCCGGAGACGACGTGGTAGTTGGTGAGGATCCGGCCGTCCTTGTCGAGCACCACGCCGGTACCGGTGGCCGTCCCGTTCGCGGTCTTCACGGTGATCTGGACGACGCTCGGGGAGACGGCCGAGGCGATGGCGGCGACGTCGGCGCTGCCGTCGGAGCGGGCGGCGACCGGGCTGGCGATGGTGCCGGTGCGGGTGGCGGAGCCGTGCTGCTCGGCGGCGACCACACCGCCGGTCACGCCGCCCAGGACGGCGGCGACCGCCGCGACGGCGGTGACCAGCGCGACCCGGCCGCGCAGGAAGCCGCGCCTGGCCCGGCCGCCGTGGCCGCCGTGGGACGCGGGCCCGCCGGCGGCGGGGGGCGCCGGCGGCAGCGGCGGCGCGGCCGGCGGGGGAGGGGGCGGGGTTCCGACCGAGGGGTGGCCGCCGGCCGGGTATCCGGTGGTCGTGCTGCCGAGGACGGTGCCCTGGACGACCGGCCCCCCGGCGGGGTGCGGGTACCCGTACGGGGTGGGGTGCGGGTCGTCGTACTGCTCGTTGCTGCCGTGCTGCTGATCGCTCATGCCGACCAACGTCCGCCCGCCGGATGAGGATCTGATGAGAACGAGGTCAGAAGCCGCCGAGAAGCCCGTTGACTTCTCATAAAGCCTGGTCAGGCCGGGACGGCGCTAGGACGGCCGGGTGTCCTGCGGTTCGCTCGGCCGGCAGCCGCAGGAACGGCGGATGACCAGGCGCGACGGGAATTTCCGGACCCGCTCGGTGTCCGAGCCGGGCACCATCAGGGAGTCGTCGAGCACCAGGTCCACGGCGGCCCTGGCCATCGCGTCGCGGTCGGAGGCGACGGTGGTCAGCGGCGGGTCGGCGAAGGCGGCCTCGGGCACGTCGTCGAAGCCGGCCACCGCGAGGTCCTCCGGTACCCGCAGGCCGAGCTCGCGGGCCGCGCGCAGCACGCCGATCGCCTGGTCGTCGGTGGAGCAGAAGACGGCGGGCGGGCGGTTCGGCGAGCTCAGCAGGCCGAGCGCGACCTCGTAGGCGCCGTAGCGGTGGAAGGGCGCGTCGATCAGGTGCGGTTCGGCGGGCAGGCCGTGGGCGTCCATGGCGCGCTGCCAGCCCTCGACGTGGTCGATGACCGGGTCGCCGGGGGCGGGGGACTCGACCGGGCCGCCGAAACAGGCCACGTACGGGTGACCGTGCTCCTCCAGCAGGTGACGGACGACGGCCTCGGCGCCGGCCACGTCGTCGGTGACCACCGCGACGTCGTCGATCGCCTCGGGCCGGCGGTGGAGCAGCACCACCTTGGCGCCCTCCATCGCGGCGAACTCCTCGGCGGCCCGTTGCGAGGGGCCCTGGCTGACCAGGATCAGGCCGGAGACCCGCATGCCGAGGAAGGCGCGGACGTAGTGCACCTCGCGGTCGTCCACGTAGTCGGAGTTGCCGATGAGGACGAGCTTGCCGCGCTCGGAGGCGGCGCGTTCCACGGCGTGCGCCATCTCGGCGAAGAACGGCTGGCGGGCGTCGGGGACGACCATGCCGATCAGGTTGGTGCGGCGGGAGGCCATCGCCTGGGCGACGCTGTTCGGCCGGTAGCCGAGCTGCTCGATCGCCGCGAGCACCTTCTCCTTGGTCGCGGGCGCGACCGGGCGCGGCCCGTTGTTGATGACGTAGCTGACGACCGCGGTCGAGGTACCAGCCAGCCGGGCTACATCGTCGCGCGTCACTTTGGCCACGGGGGGAGTCTACGCGTGTGGCGTCCGCCGGGGCAGTGGGACCTCGGCGCGATCGGGGTACTCGCAGGACAGTGCGGGGCGAATGCGGACAGGCCGGGCGGGTACTGGCCGCCCGGCCCGCGGTCAGGCCTCCAGCGGGGCCGAGGAGCGCTGGGCGAGGTCCGGCCGCTCGCCCTTGTCCGGCTTCTCCGGGACGACGAAGCGGTAGCCGACGTTGCGCACGGTGCCGATCAGCTGCTCGTTCTCGACGCCGAGCTTGGCGCGCAGCCGTCGTACGTGGACGTCGACGGTCCGGGTGCCGCCGAAGTAGTCGTAGCCCCAGACCTCCTGCAGCAGCTGCGCGCGGGTGAAGACCCGGCCGGGGTGCTGCGCGAGGTACTTGAGCAGCTCGAACTCCTTGAAGGTGAGGTCGAGCACCCGCCCCTTGAGCTTGGCGGAGTAGGTGGCCTCGTCGACCGAGAGGTCGCCGTTGCGGATCTCCATCGGGCTTTCGTCGGCGGAGACCTGGAGGCGGCCGAGGGCGAGCCGCAGCCGGGCCTCGACCTCCGCCGGGCCGGCGGTGTCCAGCAGGACGTCGTCGACGCCCCACTCGGCGGTGACGGCGGCCAGGCCGCCCTCGGTGACCACCAGGATCAGCGGCGAGCCGATGCCGGTGGAGCGCAGCAGCTGGCAGAGGCTGCGGATCTGCGGCAGGTCCCGTCGGCCGTCGACCAGGATGACGTCGGCACTGGGGGTGTCCACCAGGGCGGAGCCCTCGGCGGGCGCCACCCGGACGTTGTGGAGGAGCAGGCCGAGGGCCGGCAGTACCTCCGCGGAGGGTTGCAGGGCGTTGGTGAGGAGGAGCAGAGAACTCATACCCGGTAGTCCCCTTTCCGGGTCGTCGCGGTCGCGTTACGGCTGCCGCCACAGCCGGATGGCGCACGTGCAAGAAGGTGTCGCGCGCAGCGGGCCCCGGGCGGGGGAGCGGCGGGCGACGTGAGGGAGAGCGTGGGGGAGGAGACCAGGCGTTCGCCGGAGGACTCACCGGTGCGCACGGCGGAACGGAGCGTGCGTCGGGGGTCCCGCAACCCCTGATGCACCGTTTCTGCCCTGCTCATCCCGTGAACCTTCCGGTCTGTCCCGTACCGGGCGGCGGCCCGGAGCCGGGTTCCGACACCCCGACCCGGGTCCCGGCACGTCGTTGTGCCGTGAAGGGCGGGGCGGTTCCTGCTCCGCGCCGGGGGTGGGCCGACGATTCGCAAGAACGTCCGTACTGGCGTCCTGAAAGCACAAAAGGATCCGGGGGCGACTCTGCCCGGATCCCTCAGGGGTCGAGGATAGCCGACGCGCTCCCGTACCGGGAGGGCTCGAAAGCGGCGGTTCGGCCAAACCGGACGCTCCCGGAGTGAGCCCGGCCACAGCTTCGCGCCGGGGGTCGGGACGGGTACGGCCAGGGCGATTGCCGGTCGCGCCGGCGAACACGCCATCATGGGACGCACATCGGCGGCACCGTACGCGTACCTCTTTCGAGTGGTGTTCGGCCGCCCCGGTGGGGACCCGCCCGGGGCACCGGGCCCGGGCGAGGACGACGAGAAGGGGTTGCCATGGGCGCGACCACCGAGCCAGCGAGCGCCGCTCGGGTGAGCGGGACGATCCGCTACTGGGCGGCGGCGAAGTCGGAGGCCGGGCTGGCCGAGGAGCCGTACCGGGCGGCGACCCTGGCGGAGGCGCTGGCGGCGGCCAAGGCACGGCACGCCTCCCGGCCGAAGCTCGTCCGGTTGCTCGGCCACTGCTCCTACCTGGTCGACGGTTCTCCCGTCGGCGGCCGTGACCACGCGACGGTGGCTCTGACCGAGGGCGGTACGGTCGAGGTGCTCCCGCCGTTCGCGGGAGGGTGAGCGGCGTGACGGACCCGAACAACGTGAACGGTGGCCCGCAGGGCGTCGGCCCGGGCGGCTGGCCGCAGCCGCAGCCGCAGCCGCAGCCGCAGCCGGCGCAGCCCCCGCAGGGGTACGCCCCCCAGCACCCGCACGCCCCCCAGCAGGGGTACGCGCCGGAGCAGTATCCGCAGCAGGAGCAGCCGGCCCGGCCGTACGCCCCTGGCGCGGGCCGCGCTCCGGGGCAGCCGGACGGCCGCCCGCCGCTCGGCGCGCCCGGCGGGCAGCCGCCGTACGGGCAGCGGCCGCAGCCGTACGGGCAGTACCCGCAGCAGCCGCAGCCGTACGGACGGCAGCCCCAGCAGCCGCAGCCGTACGGACAGCCCCAGCCGTACGGGCAGCAGTCGTACGGACAGCAGCCCTACGGGCAGCCACCCGTGGACGACGCGGCGACGTCGCTGCTCCCGCCGGTCCCTCCGATGGACGACGCGGCGACCACCCTGCTCCCGCCCGTCCCCCCGATGGACGACGCGGCGACCACCCTGCTCCCGCCGGTGGTGGTGTCGGGCGCGCTGCCGACCGCGCCGCCCGCCGGAAGGCCCGCCCCGGCACCCGTGGCGAGCCCCGTCCCGGCACCGGTCCTCGACTCGCCGACCATGACACTCAAGCGTCCGGCGCCCCCCGGTCCGGCCGGCGCCCCCACCGGCCGCCGCCGTGCCGGCCGGACGGGCGGCGCCGTTCCAACGCAGCCCGTGCCCGCCACCGCACCCGGTCCTACCGCACCCGGTCCCGCCGCGCCCGGTCCCCAGGCCGGGCCCGTCCGGACCGGCTCGCCGATCATCGACCCGGGCCTGCGGCCCGCCCTGATCACCGCGGGCGCGGCCGCGCTGCTGGCCGGCGCGGCGGCGATCGGACAGCCGGCGTTGGCGCTGGTCGTCGCGCTGCTCCAGGTGCTGACGGCGGCCGGCTGGTTCCGGCTGAACGGCATGTGGCCGGCCCGCCAGGGCATCGCGCTGGCCGTCCTGGCCGGTCTCACCGCCGACGCGGCGGTGCTGCTGGCCGACTCCGACGGCGGGGCGGCGGCCGTCGTCGGCACCCTCGGCGGGTTCTTCCTGCTCGTCCTGGTGCTCCAGACGTTCCGGCCCTCCGACCCGAAGGAGCGGTTCTACGCGCTCACGGTGCTCGGCTCGGCCACCGTGGTGACGGTGCTCTGCACCGCGCTGCTGCTGGCGGACTGGGTGCCGGCGGCGGTCGGCGCGGTCGCGCTGGCCACCGTCCTGGCCGCCGCGCCGCTGCCCGGCCCGAAGCAGCTGGGCCCGGTGCTCGGCCTGCTGGCGGCCGTGGTGCTCGGCCTGGTCGTCGGTGCCCCGTTGGCTCTGGGCGCCCTGGCGGGGCTGGGCGCGCTGGTCGGCCGCCGGGTCGCGGCGTACGACTTCCCGTCCAGGTTCGTGCACATGACGGCGGGCGTGGCCCTGCCGCTGGCGGTGGCCTCGCCGCTGATCTGGATCGCCACCCGGCTGCTGGCCGGCTGAGTCCCGGCGGCACCCCCGCGACGCCCCGCCCCGGAACCATGTTCCGGGGCGGGGCGTCGTACGGTCGTGCGAGCGCGGTCGCGGCGCCGGCCGCCCGGACGGCACGCGCGGGGACCGGAACGGGCCGGACCGACGAACACCGACGAAGACCGGGCAAGAGAACGACGCGTACGACGACAGCGGCAGGCGACGACGGGGGAGAGCGATGCGCGGTTGGCTGAAGGCGACGATCGGCCTGGTGGTGCTGTCCGGCCTCCTGGTGGGCGCCGACCGGATCGCCGTGGGCCTGGCCGAGGACCAGGTCGCCGAGCAGTTGGTGAAGAGCGGCCGGATGAGCCAGCGACCGGACGTGTCGATCGGCGACGTCCCGTTCCTCACGGACCTGCTGTCGAAGGAGGTGGGCGACCTCCGGATCTCCGCCGACGGGCTGACCGTCGGTGACGGCACCCACCAGGTGGCGCTGCACTCCTTCAAGGCCCGGCTGTCGGGCGTCGCGGTGAGCAACAGCCTGACGAGCGCCAAGGTGGCCAAGGGCAGCGGCAGCGGCTTGATCTCCTACCCGGACCTCGCCCAGCTGCTGCCGCCCGCGTCCGAGATGGTGCCCAGTGCCGGCCGGCTGCCGGTGGGGGCCAACGCCCGGCTGAGCCTGTCGTACGGCGGTCCGGGGAAGATCAAGGCGGCGCTGGGCCCGCTCACGGTCGGTGAGGGTTCGGTGCACAGCCAGGGGAACACCGTCACGGCGGACGGGTTCCAGCTCAGCGGGGTGGCCGCGATGGTGGCCGGCCTGACCAGCCAGAAGGTCGATCCGGTCAGTTTCACCCTCGACCAGCTGCCGGCCGGGCTGAAGCTGTCCGGGGTGACGCCGCAGGAGGAGGGCCTCCAGCTGTCCTTCCAGGGCGACGGGGTGACCCTGATCGGCTGATCCCCGGCACCCGGGAGCAGCCGATCAGGGTCACCGGCGCGGCTGCCCCGACTGTTCCGCTCCGCGAGACGCGCTGTCCAGCGCCGGCCGCGGAGCGGTGTGCTGTCCCCCCTCCGGGCTCCCCGTGGGGAGCCCTCGACGCCCGTTGGCCGGTTCCCGCCCACCATGAGATCGTCAAATCTCGCTATATGAGCTATCAAGTCTCACCATTCGATACGCTGATGACAGCGGGCACCCCGTGTCCCTAGCATCGTTGACATGAAGCGACAGACGGACCTCACGAAGCGGCGGGCGGTAGACCTGTGCCGCGTGGCCGCCTGTCTGTGTCGAATGCGCTAACTCGGCGTCTTTGCAGGGCAGTTCCTGCCCGCAGCCGATTCTCCCGGTGACCTGGCCCGGTATCCGGTGCCGGCCGTCCCCGCTGCACACCGCAGACCTTCGCTCGGAACAGCGCGCCATCCTCGTTCGTCCCATCATTCGGACATCGATTCGGAACGGCCGTCGAAGAGCACCCGCAGCAGCACCTTCCGCAAACCGCCCTCGGATGGAGAACATCACCATGAGCCGCAGCGACGTCCTGGTCGACGCCGACTGGGTCCAGGCCCGCCTGGACGACCCGAAGGTTGTCATCGTCGAGGTCGACGAGGACACCTCCGCGTACGACAAGAACCACATCCGCAACGCCGTCCGGATCGACTGGAAGACCGACCTCCAGGACCCGGTCCGCCGCGACTTCATCGACCAGGCCGGCTTCGAGGCGCTGCTCAGCGCCAAGGGCATCGCCAACGACGACACCGTCGTCCTCTACGGCGGCAACAACAACTGGTTCGCCTCGTACGCCTACTGGTACTTCAAGCTGTACGGCCACGGCGATGTCCGCCTGCTGGACGGTGGCCGCAAGAAGTGGGAGCTGGACTCCCGCGACCTGGTCTCCGAGGTGCCGGCCCGCGCCGCGACCGAGTACCGGGCGCAGGCCGTCGACTCCTCGATCCGCGCCTTCCGCGACGACGTGCTCGCCGCCATCGGCAACCTCAACCTGGTCGACGTCCGCTCGCCCGACGAGTTCTCCGGCAAGCTGCTCGCCCCGGCCCACCTCCCGCAGGAGCAGTCGCAGCGTCCCGGCCACGTGCCGAGCGCCCGCAACATCCCGTGGGCGAAGAACGCCAACGACGACGGCACCTTCAAGAGCGACGACGAGCTCAAGGCCCTGTACGAGGCCGAGGGCATCGACCTGGCGAAGGACACCATCGCCTACTGCCGCATCGGTGAGCGCTCCGCGCTCACCTGGTTCGTGCTGCACGAGCTGCTCGGCCAGGAGAACGTCAAGAACTACGACGGTTCGTGGACCGAGTACGGCAGCCTGGTCGGCGTGCCGATCGAGCTCGGCAACTGAGCCACCGGCTCGACCCGTAAGTCAGAAGGAGACAAGACATGTGCGGTGCGAAGGCCGGCGGCCCGGACCTGGCAGGAGTTGACGTGGCGAACGAGACGATCATCCAGGGTTCCGTGACCCGAGACGGCGAGCCGGTCAACGGCTATGTCCGACTGCTCGACGAGGGCGGCGAGTTCACGGCCGAGGTGCCCACCTCGGCGACCGGCCAGTTCCGGTTCTTCGCCCGCCCGGGCAAGTGGACCCTGCGTGCGCTGGTCCCGGGCCAGACCGTGGACCGCCAGGTGGTCGCCTCCCAGGGCAACCTGACCGAGGTCGCCATCGCGGTCTGAGCGCGCTGACGCGCCGGATCCGACGCGATCGGCCGGATCCGACACCGAGGGCCCCCGCTTCCGCGGGGGCCCTCGGTCGTACCGTGGAGGCGTGCAGGGAAGCCGGCGGCATCGCTACTACTTCGCCATGATGGGCGTCTGCCTGGGGCTGTTCGTCCTGGCCTGGGGCGTCGTCCGGTTCTGGTCCGTCCCGGCCGCGATCGGCATGTGCCTGTTCGCGATGGTCATCCCCCCGGCCGCCGCGGTCTTCGCCAACAAGCGGGACCCGGAGGACGACTGGTGGAACGACCCGCGGTGGGACGACCCGCACTGGGACGACCCCGGACACGACCGGGACCGCCCCGACCGCCCCGACCGGGACGACCGTCCGAAGTAGCCCCCCCGGGGCCGGGCCGGGCTAGTAGACGAGGGCCTGCACGCCGCCCGCCATGATCTCGCTGACGAACACCTGCGCGCCCGCGATCCGGACACCCTCGACGGTGTCCTTCTGCTCGATCCCGCGCCGGGCGGCGCACTGGGTGCACAGGGTGACGGTGCCGGCCGCCAGGATCGACTCCAGCAGGTCCGGCAGCGGCGCCGCGTGCGGCAGCTCGAACTCCGCCGCCCGCCCCGGCAGGGCGAACCAGGACGACTCGCCGGTCAGCCAGAGTGAGACCTCGACCCCGCTGGCGACGGCCACCGCCGCCACCGTGAAGGCCTGCGAGCAGCGCTCCGGCGCGTCCGCCCCGGCGGTGACCTTGATGACGAGCTTCTTCGCGTTCGTCGGTACTTGCGGCGATGCGTGCGCGGACGCGTTCGACGATGCTTCCGGCGATGCGTGGGACGTTGCGTTGGACGACATGCCGCCACCCTAGATCCCGGCGAAATGCCGACGTGGTGGGGCTCACCGAGACCCGTCGTCACCCGGCGGATAGAGTGAGCGCCAGCAAAATCCACCACACTGTCGCCGCCCTGGGAGCCCCCCGTGTCCGGTCTGGAAATCTTCTTCGACGGTCTGCTGGCCCTCATGGCCGTGCTGATCACCTGGTTCGCCATCTTCTCGGTGATGAAGCTGTACCAGGGCCAGCGCTGAGCCGGCTGCCGTACGGTTGAAGCTGCCCCACATCGTCGACGACAGCGACCAGGAACATGATCGAAATCCCGTCTGACCTCCACCAGGACGTCGTCCCGCTCGCCTTCCTCCTCGGCACCTGGGAGGGCGCGGGCGTCTACGCGCCGCTGCCCGGTGAGGAGGCCGCCGGTGCGGAGAAGTGCAACTTCGGCCAGGAGATCGTCTTCCGGCACGACGGCCGGCCCTTCCTGGAGTTCCGCTCCCGCACCTGGGTGCTGGACAGCGAGGGCGAGAAGATCCGCCCGCTGGAGAACGAGCACGCGTTCTGGCGCATCACCAGCAACCAGCACGGCACCAGCGGTGCCCGCGGCATCGAGATCTCCTCCGTCCGCGACGACGGCACCGTGGAGATCTGGTACGGCGAGCTGGCCGACGGCAAGCCGCAGATCGACGTCTCCACCGACGCGGTGGCCCGCATCGAGGGGTCGCCGGAGTACTCGGGCGGCAAGCGTCTCTTCGGCTTCGTCAACGAGGAGCTGCTCTGGGTCGGCGAGAAGGCCGCCCCGAACGTGCCGCTGCGCCCGTACATGTCGGCGCAGCTGAAGAAGGTGCTCAGCCCGGCTCAGCTGATCAAGGACATCAACGACCTGCCGGACGACGGCATCGCGTTCTTCCGCTGAGCGGAGCGCTCCGCCGGGCGGAGCCTTCCCCCCGGGCGGAGCCTTCCGTCCGGCGAAGCCTTCCGTCGGGCGCGGCCGTCGTCGCGCCCGGCTCATCGCGCACGAGGTAGGGACCGGTCGGGGGCCGGTCCCTACACTTGCGGCAGGACCCCGACCTTGGCAGGGACAGCACCGTGGCGGACACCGGCACCACCGACTGGCAGCTCTCCGGCGACTGGAAGGCCGATCTGCGTGAGCGCGGCTACCGCCTCACGCCCCAGCGCCAGCTCGTCCTGGAGGCGGTCGACGCGCTGGACCACGCGACGCCCGACGACATCCTCGGCCACGTCCGCCGGACGGCCAGCGGCGTCAACATCTCCACCGTCTACCGGACCCTGGAGCTGCTGGAGGAGCTCGGCCTGGTGTCGCACGCGCACCTCGGCCACGGCGCCCCGACGTACCACCTGGCGGGCCGTCACCACCATCTGCACCTGGTCTGCCGGGACTGCGAGAAGGTCACCGAGACCGGTACCGAGATCGCCCGGCCGTTGATCGACAGCCTGCGCCAGCAGCACGGTTTCGACACCGATCTCAAGCATTTCGCCATCTTCGGCCGCTGCGCCGACTGCACCGCCAAGCTCGCCGAGCACCGGTCGTAAGCTGGCCGGTATGAAGAGCCCGCTGCTTGCGCTGCCCGGTGCCGTCCCCGCCGAGGGAACCGACGAGGGCGTGGCCGCCCACTACGGCGACATCTTCCGCGAGCAACGCGACCTCGCCCGGGGCACGGGCTTCGTGGACCTCTCGCACCGGGGCGTCGTCACCGTCACGGGCGCCGACCGGCTGGCCTGGCTGCACCTGCTGCTCACCCAGCACGTCAGCGAGCTGCCGGTCCAGCAGGCTACCGAGGCGTTGGTGCTCTCCCCGAACGGACACGTCGAGCACGCCCTCTACCTGGTCGACGACGGCACCACCACCTGGGCGCACGTCGAGCCGGGCACCCAGCAGGCGCTGGTCGGCTACCTGGAGAGCATGAAGTTCTTCTACCGGGTGGATGTCGCCGACGCGACCGCCGACTACGCGGTGGTCCACCTGCCGGGCGGCTCCACCGCCCCGGCGGACGGCGCCTCGGCGGTGCGCGAGCTGTCGTACGGGCGGGACCTCTTCCTGCCGCGGGCCGAGCTGGAGACGTTGACCGGCGGGTACGGCCCGGCGGCCGGGATCTGGGCGTACGAGGCGCTGCGGATCGAGGGCCACCGGCCCCGGCTCGGGTTCGAGACCGACCACCGGACCATCCCGCACGAGGTGGACTGGCTGAGCACCGCCGTCCATCTGCAGAAGGGCTGCTACCGGGGGCAGGAGACCGTCGCCCGGGTGCACAACCTGGGGCGCCCGCCGCGTCGGCTGGTCTTCCTGCACCTGGACGGCACCGAGGAGGTACTGCCCCCGCACGGCACGGAGGTGCGGCTCGCCGCGGACCCGGACGGCCGGGCGCTGGGCTTCGTGACCTCCTCGGCGCGCCACCACGAGCTGGGGCCGATCGCGCTGGCGATCGTCAAGCGGAACGTCCCGGTGGACGCGGTGCTGCTGGCCGGGACGGTGCCGGGGACGCAGGACGTGATCGTCCCGCAGTAGGCGGGCCGGACCGGCCGGCGGGTCAGACCTCGACCAGGACGGTGAACGGTCCGTCGTTCACCAGGGCGACCCGCATGTCCGCGCCGAACCGGCCGGTCTGGACCTTGGCGCCGAGCGCGCGCAGCTGGGCGACCACCTCGTCCACCAGCGGCTCGGCGACCGGGCCGGGGGCGGCCGCGTTCCAGGTCGGGCGGCGGCCCTTGCGGGCGTCCCCGTAGAGGGTGAACTGGCTGATCACCAGGAGCGGTGCGCCGAGGTCCGAGCAGGACAGCTCGACGGCGTTCCCGCCCTCGCCCTCGCCCGCGCCGTCGGCCGACGGCGAGGGCGCCTCCAGCAGCCGCAGCGTCCAGAGCTTGCGGGCCAGCTGGGCCGCCTTGGCGGGGGTGTCCTCGTGGGTGACGCCGACCAGCACGCAGAGCCCGGGCCCCTCGATCGCGCCGACGGTCTCGCCGGCCACCGTCACGCTGGCCTCGGTCACTCGCTGTACCACTGCTCGCATGCGGCCATTGTGCCGGAGCCCGCCGCGCGCCCTTGCGGCCCCCTGGGGGGCGTGCATGCACTTGGCGCGCGCCGGGTGGTGTGCGCCTGTGCGACCGGTGGTGCCGCTCCTGCTGCGAAAAGCCCCGGTCGTATCAGCCACTCCCGTTCGCCAGGGGGCCGTTCGGGTGCACGGGCGGTGCACCGGCGGTGGGCGGGGTGGCACGCTGGGGGACGGTACGAGGGTCCGGGGCGCCAGAGGTCCGCCGCGCCGGGCCCGTTCGGCCGGGCGGTCGAGTCGGTAGGTCAGGCGTTCTGGTGGTGTCGCCCCGTGGGGTGGTACCGGCCACGGGCGGGAACCTTCGGGGGCGGTCGCGCGTGCCATCGGACGGGTGTGCGCGGTGGGTACGCGCGACGGCCCGCCGGGGGACGGGTCGAACCGGCGGCAGGCGACGGGGTGCCGCGAGCGGGCGGGATCGGACGACGGCAGGTGGTTGGTTGATGGACGCGAGCAGCGCGGCGCGGGACCGGTCCGGGCGGATGCCCGAGGCGCCGGAGCCGGCGGGGGGCCCCTCCGGCCCGGCGGTGGGTACGGACGGTGAACCCGATCTGGAGGGGTTGGGCCTGGAACAGCTGCGGACCCTGCGCCGGGAGACCTTGCAGCAGGAGGCGGACCTCTCCTATCTGCGCCGCCTGCTGCACGGGCGGATGGACATCCTGCGGGCCGAGCTCGACCGCCGGCCGGGCGCGCTCCGGGTGGCGGCGGGGGGTGAGGGGCCGGCGGGGGGTGCCCTGCTGGACCGGCTGGCGGCCATCCTCACCGACGCGCCGTCGACGGTGCGCCGGTCCGCCCGGCACGTCACCCTGGGGCCGCCCCGGGGCCAGCAGTCCCAGCTGGAGGCCGACGCCCTGATGGGTGACGTCCAGCTGGCCGACCTGGCCGCGCATCCGCCCGAGGACCTGCTGGCGGCGCTGGAGCTGCTGCGGGAGCACGAGCGCGAGGTGTCCGGCCGACGGCAGCTACTGCTGCGGACGGCGGACGGCTGCAGCGCCGAGATCACCCGCAGGTACCGTGATGGGGAAGCGCGGGTCGACGACCTGCTCACGGGCGGCCCGCTCTGACCGGGTGAGGTGTCCGGGGCGGGCGTGCGGTCCGGCTCGCCCCCGGCCCACCCTCACCCCGGAAGGCTTCCGCCATGTCCCACTCCGTCGCCCTGCCCGTGCTCGCCGAGGTCATACGCTCCGGCTTCACCGAGGGCCGGCACCACGGATCGCTGGTACTGCTCGCCGCCGACGGTTCGGTGGAGTTCGCGCTGGGCAGCCCCGACGCGCCGGTCTTCCCGCGGTCCTGCGCCAAGCCGTTCCAGGCGGTGGCCACCCTGCGGGCCGGCCTGGCGATCGAGGGCGAGCTGCTGGCGCTGGCGGCCTCCAGCCACTCCGCCGAAACGTTTCACCGGGACGGGGTGCGGCGGATCCTGGGCGCCGCCGGGCTGGACGAGTCCGCCCTGCGGACCCCGGCGGACCTGCCCCTCGACGAGACCGAGGCGGAGCTGTACCTGAAGGCCGGCGGCGAGCGCGCGCCGATCCTGATGGACTGCTCCGGCAAGCACGCCGGCTGGCTGGCCGCCTGCGTCGCCAACGGCTGGCCCACGGAGACCTACCTGGACCCGGCGCACCCCGTCCAGCTGCTCGCCCGCGAGGCCCTGGAGGAGGCCACCGGCGAGCCGGCGGCGCACGCCGGGGTGGACGGCTGCGGCGCGCCGCTGCTGGCCGTCAGCCTGACCGGCCTGGCCCGCGGCTACCGGGCGCTGCTGCGCGCCGAGCCGGGGACGCCGCAGCGGCGGGTGGCCGACGCGATGCGGGCGCACCCCGAGTACGTGGCCGGTACCCGCCGGCCCGACACCTGGCTGATGCGGGCGGTGCCGGGCGCGCTGTCCAAGATGGGCGCCGAGGCCGTCCAGGTCGTCGCGCTGCCGGAGGGCCGGGCGCTCGCCTTCAAGATCGACGACGGTGCCGAGCGGGCCCGCGGGCCGGTCCTGGCGGCCGCGCTGCGCCGGCTCGGCGTGACGACGGCGGACGGCACGGTCGAGCGGATCGCGGCCGCGCCGCTGCTCGGCGGCGGGGTGCCGGTGGGCGAGGTCCGGGCGGCCTTCTGAGGCCCGCCCGGCGGGCGCCGGAGTGCGGACCGACCGGTGGCGGTGCACGGTGGACGGGGGCCGTCGCAGAGCTGAGGGAGTCCGTCATGAGCGAGCACGTGTACCGGGTGACCGAGATCGTCGGGTCCTCGACCGAGAGCATCGACGCCGCCATCCGCAACGGGGTGGAGCGGGCCTCCCGGACGCTGCGCAACCTCGACTGGTTCGAGGTGACGCAGGTCCGGGGCCACCTCGCGGACGGCCGGATCAAGCACTACCAGGTCGGTCTGAAGGTCGGCTTCCGGCTCGACGACGAGGCCTGACCGGCTCGCGTGCCGCCGCTGGGCTCCGGGCCCGTCCCGACTGGCCGGCGCGTTCCGACCCGCCGGCGCGCCCCGACTGGCCGGCACGTTCCGACCCGCCGGCGCGCCCCGACTGGCCGGCGCGCCCCCGCCGGCACGTCCCGACCCGCCGGCGCGCCCCCGCCAGGCCCCGGGCGTCCCGCGGGGGTTCAGCGGTCGCGCTCCGGCAGGACCAGCGGGACGCCCGTGCGCGGGTGCGCCAGCACCTCGACCGGGTGCCCGTAGACCTCGCTGAGCAGCGGCGCCCGCAGCACCTCGGCCACCGGCCCGTCCGCGACCGTCGCACCGGCGGTCAGCAGCACCACCCGGTCCGCGTAGGCCGCCGCCAGCGAGAGGTCGTGCAGCACGACCACCACGCCGTCCCCGGCGGCGGCCCGGGCCCGGGCGACCCGCAGCACCAGCTCCTGGTGGCGCAGGTCGAGGGCCGCGGTGGGTTCGTCGAGCAGCAGCAGCGCGGTCCGCTGGGCCAGGACCCGGGCCAGCGCCACCCGGGCCCGCTCGCCGCCGGAGAGCGCGGTGAACGGGCGCCCGGCGAAGGCGGCGCACTCGGTCGCGGCCATCGCCTCGGCGACCACCGCGTCGTCCTCGTCGGCGGCCGTCGTACCGGCCCAGGGGGCGCGGCCCATCCGGACCACCTCGTCGGCGGGGAACGGGAAGGAGAGGGCGGCGGACTGCGGCAGCAGCGCGCGGTGCCGGGCGAGTTCGGCGGGCCGGTAGCCGGCCAGCGGGCGGTCGAGCAGCCGGACCTCGCCGGCGGACGGCGCGAGGTCGCCGGCCAGGACGGAGAGCAGGGTGGACTTGCCGGCGCCGTTCGGCCCGAGCAGGGCGACCACCTCGCCGGCCGTCACCCGGACGTCCGCGCCGGCCAGCAGCTCGCGCCCGCCGACCGTCAGCCGGACGGCCTCGGCGGTGAGCAGTTCGGTGCCCGGGGCGGGGCGTCCGGGCACCTCGGGTCGGGTTCGCAGTCTCATGCCCAGCCTCCCTGCTTGGTCCTGGTGCGGCGCAGCAGCCAGAAGAAGAACGGGCTGCCGATCAGCGCGGTGAGGACGCCGAGCGGCAGTTCGGCGGGCGCGGCCAGGGTGCGGGCGGCGAGGTCGCCGGCGACCAGCACGAGCGCGCCGCCGAGGGCGGAGGCGGGCAGCAGGAACCGGTGGCCCGGTCCGGCCACCATCCGCAGCAGGTGCGGGACGACCAGGCCGACGAAGCCGATGATGCCGCTGACCGCGACGGCGGCGGCGGTCAGCAGGGCGACCACGGTGATCAGCACCAGGCGCATCCGCTCGACGTCCACGCCGAGGTGGCGGGCCGGCCGCTCGCCGAGCGCCAGCAGGTCCAACTGGCGTGCGTAGCGCGGGGCGAGGGCCAGGCCGACGAGCGCGAACGGCAGGACGGCCAGCACCTTGCCCCAGGTGGCCTGGGAGAGCGAGCCGAGCTGCCAGAAGGTGACCTGGCTGATCGCGGCGGAGTCGGCGGTGAACAGGAAGAGGCCGATCAGCGCTCCGCAGAAGGCGTTCACCGCGACGCCGGTGAGGATCAGCGTGACCACCTCGGTGCGGCCGCCGGAGCGGGACATCGCGTACACCGCGAAGACCGTCAGCAGACCGGTGACGAAGGCGAAGGCGGTGATCGTCCAGGTGCCGAAGGCGTCCAGGCCGAGCACGATGCAGCCGACCGCGCCGACCGCGCCGCCGGAGGAGACGCCGATCACGGCGGGTTCGGCCAGCGGGTTGCCGAACACGCCCTGCATCAGGGCGCCCGCGCAGCCGAGCGAACCGCCGACCAGCAGGGCGAGCACCACGCGGGGGAGGCGGACGTTCCAGAGCACCGACTCGGGGACCCGCTCCAGCGCGTGCCCGCCGAGGCCGAGCCGGTGGGCGAAGGAGGCGAGGATGTCGCCGAGCGGGATGCGGTAGGCGCCGATCCCGGCCGCGAGCAGGGCGCAGAGCAGCAGGGCGGCGGCCAGGCCGGCGGTGATCACGGCGGTGCGCCGCGCTCCGGGCAGCCCGAGGGTCTTCTTCCTTACGGCGGTGGTCACTTGGCGGCCGCCGGGTAGAGCTGGTCGGCGATCTCGCGGAGCACCTGCGGGGTACGCGGGCCGTAGCTGAGCAGCTGGCCGTCCTCGATCGAGACGACCCGGCGGTCCAGGCCGGCCGGGGTCTGCGCGACACCGGGCAGCTTGAGCAGACCGTCCACGCCGCCGACCGAGTCCAGGCCCTTGCTCATCACCAGGATCGCGTCGGGCGCCGCCTTGACCAGGGCCTCGCTGGTGAGCGGGGTGAAGTCGCCGGCCAGTCCGGCGGTCTTGCCGGCGTCCTCACCGCCGACGGCCTCGATCAGCGAGGTGGCGCCGGAGGCCGGGCCGCCCAGGAGGAAGACGGAGGCGCTGCCGCGCAGGTAGAGGAAGGCGACCTTGGGGTGGCGGTCGGCGGTGGGCAGCGCGGCCCGGGTCTCGGTGATCCGCCGCTCGGTGCGCTCCTTCAGCCGCTGTCCGGCGTCGGGGACGCCCAGGCCGGCGGCGAGGGTGTCGATCCGGGGGCCGATGTCGGCGAGCTGCTTGGCGTCGTCCAGGACGATCAGCGGGACGCCGGCGGCGCGGATCTGGGCGATCGCCTCGGCCGGGCCGGTGGAGCGGTCGGCGAGGACGACCGTCGGGTGCAGCGAGAGCACGCCCTCGGCGGAGACGTCGTGCGCCTGGGTGATCACCGGCAGCGCGGCGGCCTGCTGGAAGGTGGTGGAGACGTCCCGGGCGACCACCTTGGGGCCGAGGCCGAGACTGAACACGATCTCGGCGAGGCTTCCGTTGAGCGGGATGATCCGGTCGGCGCTGGTCACGGTGACCTGGCGGCCGTCGGCGGAGGCGGTGGTGGCCGGCAGTCGGGGCGCGGGCTCCCCGGGCAGCGGCTCCACGGCGTCCGGGGCACGCGAGGCGGCGGCCCTGGCGGCGGCTCCGCCGGCGCCGGTGCCCGAGCCGCAGGCGGTCAGTGCGAGCAGCAGACCGAGGGCCACCAGCAGCAGGAGAGGCCCGCGGGCCCCTCGGGTTCGGATCGTGCCGCTGCTCAACGTGTTTCCCTTCGCTGGGAGTTGGCGCCGCCGGCGGCGGTGGGCCGGGGTGGTCGGCGGGACTCTTGACTCATATATTAGGTTAGCCTTACCTGTGTTTAGCAAGGGGGTCGGTGCCACGCCGACCCCTCCCCTGTTGTGCCGAGGAGTGATCCGCCGTGCCTCTGCCCAGACGGCTCCGTCGCCTGGCCGCCATTCTGGTGGCCACCCTCGCCGCTCTCCTGACGGTGGCGCTGCTGCCGGGCCAGGCGGTGGCGGCGGAGGGCAAGGTGTCCGGCGGACGGCTGGACTGGGGCATCAAACAGTCCTTCCTGACGTACGTCACCGGCCCGATCGCCAAGGGGAACTGGGCGCTGACCGGTGGCGCCGCGACGGTCGCCGGGAACACCTTCCGGTTCCACTCGGCCACCGGCGCGTACGACCCGGCGACCGGCGCGCTGAGCGCCGCCTTCTCCGGCGGGGTCCGGTTCACCGGGCACCAGGAGAACGGTGCCAACGCCCTCGATCTGAGCATCGGCCGGCTGACCTTCCGGGCCGCCGCCGGCGGCGGTGCCGGGCTGTACGCCGACGTCAGCAGCAAGGCCAAGGACAGCGGTCAGGTCAGCAGTGTGAGCCAGGCGAAGCTGGCCGACCTCTCGCTGGCCGGGGTGGACCTGCGCGGCGCCGCCGGCACCCTGGCGCTCAGCAATGTGCCCGCGACGCTGACCGACGCCGGGGCGAAGGCCTTCGGCAACTTCTACACCGCCGGGACGGCGCTGGACCCGGTCAGCCTCTCGGTCAACCTGCCGGCGGCGCAGCCGACCTCGGCGGCCCCGTCGCCGACCGCGGCGGCGTCCACGCCGGCCGCCGTACCCACCACCCGGCCGGCCGCGACGCCGGAGCAGCCGTCGGCCGCCCCGACCTCGCCCGCCGCCGAGGCCCCGGCCCGGACCGAGTTCGCCAACGGCGCGCTCGACTGGGGCGTGCGCCGGACCTTCCGCGACTACGTCACCGGCGCGATCGCCAAGGGCCGTTGGGAGCTCGGCGGCGGCGCCGCGGACGGCGGCGCGTTCTTCCGCTGGACCCCGGCCAAGGGTGGGTACGACCCGGCGGCCGGCACCCTCACCGCCTCCTTCGGCGGCAGCGTCCGGTTCACCGGTATGTCCGGCGGCGATGGCTACGGGCTCGACCTCACCCTCGCCAACCCGGGGGTGACGGTGACCGGCGGTCAGGGCCGGCTGCTCGCGGACGTCTCCGGCCGGACGCCGGACGGCGGTTCGCAGGCACAGACCGGGGTCGAGCTGGCCGCCTTCGACGCGGCCGCGCTGAAGCCCGAGGCGGGCCTGCTGAAGGCCGTCGAACTCCCGCTCAGGCTCACCGAGGCGGGCGCCAAGGCCTTCGGCAACCTCTACCCGGCGGGCACCGAGATGGACCCGCTGAGCTTGGCCGTCGCCCTGGACCCGGCCGCCGCGCTCCCCCCGCTGCCCGACATCGGCAGCGCCCCGCCGGCCGCGCCCGCCCAGAGCCCCACCACGGCGCCCTCCGCCGCGCCCGTCGCCGCGTCGTCCTCCTCCTCGGACGGCGTCCCGGCGGTGGCGGTGGCCGGTGGCCTGCTGGTGGTCGCGCTGGCCGCCACCGCCGTCGTGCTCACCCGGCGCAAGCGTCGTGCCACCCCCACCGACGCGGCCTGACGTCGGTTCCCTTCCCCCGCTCACCGAACGGAGTCCCACCATGTCCCGCAGTTCCGCCACGCCCGCAGGCCGCCGCAACCGCACCCGGCTGGCCGCCCTCGCCGCCGCCACGGCGGGTCTCGGCCTGACCGCCCTCGGGGCCCCCGCCCTGGCCTTCGGCGCCGGTGCGCCCAGCAGCGTCACGTACGACACGGGTGCGCTGGACTGGGGGGTCAAGGCCAGCTTCCGCGGCTACGTGACCGGGCCGGTCGGCCAGGGCGCCGTGGAGCTGACCGGCGGGGCCACCACCAACGCGGACGGCAGCTTCCACTTCGGTCTGGCGAGCGCCAGCTACGACCTCACCACGCACTCGCTCACCTCGGCCTTCACCGGTGGCGTCCGGTTCACGGCCCACCACGGCGCGCTGGACGTCGGCCTGAGCGACCTGAAGATATCCACCTCCGGCACGACCGGCACGCTGACCGCCGACACCGCCTCCAAGGAGTCGATGGGCGCCACCGAGGTCACCCGCCGGGACGACGTGCCGCTGGTGACGTTCACCGTCGGCCGGGACACCACCACGGGCGTGCCGACGGCGGCCACGCTCACCGAGCAGGGGTCCAAGGCCTTCGCCGGCTTCTACCAGGGCGGGACGGCGATGGACCCGCTGGCGCTGCTGCTGAAGCAGAGCCCGGCCACGCCCTCGCCGACCGCCACGCCGTCGGCGACGCAGTCCCCGAGCGCCACCGGTTCGCCGTCCGCAACCGCGTCGCCCACGGCGACCGGCTCGCCCTCCGCCACGCAGTCGCCGAGCGCCACCGGCTCCCCGTCGGCCACGCAGTCCCCGAGTGCCACCGGTTCGCCGTCCGCGACCGCGTCGCCCTCGGCGACCGGTTCGCCCTCCGCGACCGGCTCCCCGTCGGCCACCGGCACGCCGTCCGCCACCGCCAAGCCGAGCGGCACCGGCGAACTCGCCGTCGTGAACGCCACCCTGGACTGGTCGGTCAAGGAGAGCTTCCGCAAGTACCTGACGACGATGGCCAACGGCAAGGTGGAGTTCGGCGGCGGCGCCGCGGACTACCGCTTCGGCGGCGGCACCGGCAGCTACAACACCGCGACGCACGCGGTGTCGGCCGGCTTCAACGGCTCGGTCCGCTTCCTCGGTCACCCGGAGGGCGCCGGCTACCAGCTGGACACCACCCTCGCCAAGTTCGGCCTGAAGATCGACAAGGACGGCGCCTTCCTGACCGCCGACGTCAACGCGAAGTCCCGGGACGGCAAGGGCGACACCGTGCTCTCCGGCGTCCGGATCGCCAAGCTGGACCTCTCCAAGGCGAGCTTCGCCCCGGTCAACGGTGTGGTGACGCTCTCCGGCGTCCCGGCCACCCTGACCGCGGAGGGCGTGCCCGCGTTCGGCAGCTACCCGGCGGGCGAGGCGCTCGACCCGGTCACCATCGCACTGGCCTTCGACAAGGGCGCCCAGCTGCCGACCGGCCCGGCGGCGGGCACCGGGACGGGCACCGGCACCGGCGTCAACGTCGGGACGGGCAGCGGCTCCGGCGGCGGCGCGGGCACGGCCGGCGGTGCCACGCTGACCACCGGGGGCGGCGCCTCGCTGGCCTCCACCGGCGCGGACACCCCGGTGGTGCCGCTGCTGGCCACCGCGGCCGGTCTGCTGCTGCTCGGCGGCAGCACCACGGTGCTGGTCCGCCGTCGTGGCGCCGCGCAGGCCTGATCCGACGACATGGGGCACCGGCCCCCGCGAGCAGTCGCTCGCGGGGGCCGGTGCCCCATGGTGCGCTGTCGGGCGGGAGCGTCCCGCTGAGGGAACGTTCCTGCGCCGCCGCGGTCAGGCGCTGAGCGGGTAACGCCCGTCCAGGTCACGGAAGATCGCGCCGTTGAGCACGAACGCGCGCTTGCACTCCTCGACCACCCGGCGGCGCTCGATGTCGTCCAGCGCGAGCCCGGCGGCGTCCAGCTTGGCCCGGTACTCGCGCTTGAAGGCGGCCGGGTTGTCGACCTCCTCGAACACGTAGAACCGCACGCCGTCGCCCTTGCGCTCGAAGCCCCAGGTCTTCTCGGCGATGCCGCGGATGATCTGACCGCCGGACAGGTCGCCCAGGTAGCGGGTGTAGTGGTGCGCGATGTACCCGGCCGGCCACTCGGCCGCCAGCTCCTCCACCCGGGCCACGTAGGCGGCGGTGGCGGGCAGCGGCGCCAGTCCCTCGCGCCAGCCGGGCCCGCGCAGGTGCTCCAGGTCCCGCTCGATGGCGGCGGTGCGCAGCAGGGCCCGGTCGATGAACGGTCCGGCCACCGGGTGGTCCGCCAGCTCGGCGGACCGGCCCTCCAGGGCCCGGTAGACGTACCAGAGCTGACCCGTGAGGTCGGTGTAGGCGTCTATCCCGAGCCGCCCTCCCAGGAGGTGGCTCATGAATGACGACTGCTCCGCGGCCTCGTGCTCCTCGCTGCTGGCGGTGCGGAGCACGGTGGAGAACGGAACGGGCTGCTCGGGCGTGGGCATGCGGCCTCCAGAGATCGGAATCGGCCCCGACTTTTTGGTTAGCCTAACCTAAGCGACCATCATGCCGACAGGGTGTCGGGAAAATTGGGCCCGGCACGGCAGAGGGCCCGGCACGGCAGAGGGTCCGGCAGGGCGGAGGGTCCGGCAGGGCGGAGGGCCCGGCACGGCGGGGGCGGCTCCGGGAACGGCGAAGGCCGGGGTGCGCGGACCACTCCGCGCACCCCGGCCTTCGACTGCCCCGACCTACCTCGAACTGCCCTGAGAACGAGATCGGTACGAGGGCTCAGTGACCGCCCTGCTCCGCCAGTCGCTTGATCGACGCGGTGACCTCGGCCTCGGCCTCGGCGCGGCCGACCCAGTTGGCGCCCTCGACGGACTTGCCGGGCTCCAGGTCCTTGTAGACCTCGAAGAAGTGCTGGATCTCCAGACGGTCGAACTCCGACACGTGGTGGATGTCCTGCAGGTGCTCCCAGCGGGGGTCGGTCGCCGGGACGCAGAGCAGCTTGTCGTCGCCGCCGGCCTCGTCCGTCATCTTGAACATGCCGATGACGCGGCACTTGATCAGGCAACCGGGGAAGGTCGGCTCCTCAAGGATGACCAGGGCGTCCAGCGGGTCGCCGTCGTCCGCCAGGGTGCCCTCGACATAGCCGTAGTCGGCCGGGTACCGGGTCGAGGTGAACAGCATCCGGTCAAGACGAAGACGGCCACTCTCGTGGTCGACCTCGTACTTGTTGCGCGAGCCCTTAGGGATTTCGATAAGGACGTCGAACTCCAACGGTTCCTCCAAGGTAGGGACTGACAGAATCCAAGTGTCTCCTACGGGAGCGGGTGCTCAGGAAAGGGGCCGGTCGGTGGGAGCAGGGGTCGGGACGGGAGACCGTCGCAGGGGGACGGCCGCAGGGCTGTTCGGGGCGGCCCTGCTGGTCGCCGGCACGGTCCTGACCTCGGGCGGCGGCGCCTACGCCCAACCCTCCTCCACACCGTCGCCCGGCGGGCACAGCGCGGGCCGCGGCGAGGACGGCAGGCACGGCGGCAAGGGCGACGGCCGGGACGGCGGCCGCGGCGACGACCGGGAGGACGACCGCGGCAGGGGCGCCGAGCCGGCCAGGAACCGGGCCGGCGACGCGGAGCCGACGGGCACCGGCGGGCCGGCCGGCCCGACCGCGCCCGGGGCCGGCGGCACGCCCTCCACCACGCCCCCCGCCGGGCCTTCCGGCACACCCGCCACGGCGCCCTCCGGCCCGCCCGCCACCCCGGCCGCCGGGCGCCCGGTCCCACCCGCGGGGGCCGTCCTGGCCTCGGCCGAGGCCGGACCGGCTGCCGCCCTGCCCACCTCCCAGGGACTCCAGCAGGCGCTCGCCGCCGCGCTCGGCGACCGGAACCTGGGCACCGTCAGCTTCGCCGTCGCGGACGCCGCCGGTGGCCAACCGCTCTACGGCTTGGGGGAGAACACCCCCGCCACACCGGCCTCCACCACCAAGCTGGCGACCACCGTCGCGGCGCTCTCGCTGATCCCGGCCGACACGCGGTTGACCACCCGGGTCGTCAAGGGTGCGAACCCCGGCGAGATCACCCTCGTGGGTGGTGGTGATCCGACCCTCACCGCGCTGCCCCCCGACCAGGTGCAGATCGGCGGCCTGCCCGCCGACGCCGACACCGCCCCCGCCTCGCTGGACGCGCTGGCCCGGCAGACCGCCACCGCCCTCAAGGCCGCCGGCACCACCACGGTCAAGCTGGACTACGACCTCTCGCTCTACGCGGGCAACCCCCAGCACAAGAACCACGACGCCGCCAACATCGCGCTGGTCACCCCGCTGATGATCGACGAGGGCAAGGTCGACCCGAAGAGCCGCGAGGACGCGCCGGCCCGGGTGGCCGACCCGGCCGTCCAGGCCGCCGACGCCTTCGCCGCCCTGCTGAAGGCCCAGGGCGTTACCGTCGACGGCAGGGCCAAGCCCGCCGCGGCGCCCGCGGCCGCCACCGCGCCGGTCCTCGGCCGGGTGGACTCGCCGACCGTCGCCCGGTTGGTCGAGCGGCTGCTGACCACCTCCGACAACACCCTCGCCGAGGCGATCGCCCGTCAGGCCGCGCTCGCCGCGCACCAGCCGGCCAGCTTCGAGGGCGCCGCCACCGCCGTCACCCAGGAACTCGCCCGGCTCGGCGTGCCGATGACCGGAGTGGTCCTCGGCGACGGCAGCGGGCTGTACCCGGGCAACGCGATCCCGCCGGCCGTCCTGGTCCAGTTGCTCGCGCTGGCCGCCTCGGACCACCACCCGACGCTGCGTCCGGTCCTCACCGGGCTGCCGATCGCCGGCTTCACCGGCACCCTCGGCAAGCGCTTCGGCGCCGGCTCCGGTTCCGCCGAGGCGGCCGGCCTGGTCCGGGCCAAGACCGGCAGCCTGAGCGGCGTCAACACCCTGGCCGGCACGGTGGTGGACGCCGAGGGCCGGCTGCTCACCTTCGCCCTGATGACGAAGACCACCGCGTCCGCCGACACCGCCCGCGCCGCGATGGACCGGGTGGTGGCCAAGCTGGCCGGCTGCGGCTGTCACTGAGCCGGCCGCGGCGTGGCGTCCGGGCCGATCCCCTTGCGCCGCCGGAGGGTTCGGCTCCGCACGGCCGGCTCCCCGGCGGCCCGCCGTCCGTCTGCCCGTCCGTCTGCCCCTCCGTTTGTCCGTCCTCCTGTCCGTCCGTCTGTCCGTCCGGCAGGACGTCGGCACCCGTGGCTCCCCCCGATGGGCCGGAGCACGTACGGTGAGTGCATGACGAGCGCGAGCGGCGGTGCTGACATGGTCGACTGGAATCTCGCGGTCGCAACCGCGACCAGGCTGGTACGGCCGGGGCCCGAGGTGAGCCGCGCGGAGGCGGCGTCCGTGGTCGGCGAACTGCGCCGGCACGCCCTGGAGGCGGAGGAGCACGTCAGGGCGTTCACCGGGATGCGCTCCAGCAGCCTCGGCGCGGCCACCGCGACCCCGGTGCTGATCGTGGACCGCCCCGGTTGGGTGCGGGCCAACGTCGCGGGTTTCCGCACCGTGGTGCAGCCCCTGGTGGAGAAGCTCCAGGCCCGCCGGGCCGGCGGCACCGCCGCCGGTGTCTTCGGCGCGGTGGGGGAGAAGGCCACCGGCATCGAGGTCGGCGCCCTGCTGGCCTTCCTGGCGACCAAGGTGCTGGGCCAGTACGAGACCTTCGCCCCGGCCGAGCCCTCGCTGGAGGCGCCGGACAGTCCGGCCGCGCTGTTCGACAAGCCCCGGCTGGGCCCCGAGGGCCCCGGTCCGGGCCGACTGCTGCTGGTGGCGCCGAACATCGTGCACGTCGAGCGGGAGCTGGACGTCAACCCGGCCGACTTCCGGCTCTGGGTCTGCCTGCACGAGGAGACCCACCGCACCCAGTTCACCGCGGTGCCGTGGCTGCGCGACCACATCCAGTCCGAGGTGCAGTCGTTCCTGGCCGAGACGGACGTCGACCCGGGCGCGCTGCTGGACCGGCTGCGGGACGCGGCCGGCACGCTCGGCGGCGGCCTGCCGGGCCTCGGCGGCCGGGACGGGACGTCGAGCTCGACCGGACTGCTGGAGATCGTCCAGTCGCCCTCCCAGCGGGAGATCCTCGGCCGGCTGACGGCCGTGATGTCGCTGCTGGAGGGCCACGCGGACGTGGTGATGGACGGTGTGGGCCCGGCCGTGGTGCCGAGCGTGGCCGAGATCCGGGAGAAGTTCCAGCAGCGCCGTGACCGCGGCGCCAACCGGCTCGACCTGGTGCTGCGCCGGCTGCTCGGCATGGACGCCAAGCTCCGCCAGTACCAGGACGGCGCGGTCTTCGTGCGGGGCGTGGTGGAGCAGGTCGGGATGGAGGGCTTCAACCGGGTGTGGACGTCTCCGAACACCCTCCCGACCAAGGAGGAGGTCCACGACCCGAGCGCCTGGGTGGCCCGCGTCGCGCGCTGAGGAGGGGCGCCCGGCGTGGGACCGGGCCGGGTCGCTCCGGCCCGGCGCCGGGGGCCGGCGGGGTCTCGGCCGGCAAGGCGGTCGGCAGCGGTCAAAGCCGTTCGTACGAGTGGTCCAATCGTGCAAATGGCGGGTGAAGATACGTTTTTCCATTCACCCGTACGTGGGACGGTGGTCGTACTGGTGGCGCGGGTGGCGTAGCGGGTGCCTCCTTTCTGCCACCATCTGTGAGCGCCCGGTAACACGGTGCTCACAATCGCGCGGTCCCCGCCGCGCCCACCGCCGTCCTGTCCCCTCCGTCAAGGAGTCGTCCGCCGTGGGTCCACACCCCGCTGTCGCAGCGATACGCCTGGCCGTCCGCCGCACGCTCACCGACCTCGCCGCCGAGGCCGGCAGCACCTTCACCGCCCCCGGGCGCCAGCCCCGTGAGCGCCCGAGCGGGGCGCCGCTGGTCGCCGCCGCGGCCGGGACCACCCTGATCGGGAACGCCCACCGCCACCCGTCCGGGCTGCCGCGCACCCCGGCCGCGCCCGGCTCGCCGCTGGTCCTGGTCGCCGTCAGCGGTGGCGCCGATTCGATGGCGCTGGCCATCGCGGCCGCCTTCGAGGCCCCCAAGCTGGGTCTGCGGGTCGGTGCCGTCACCGTCGACCACGGCCTGCAGAGCGGCTCCGCCGACCGCGCGGCCCAGGTCGCCGAGCGGCTCCGCTCGCTCGGCCTCGACCCGGTCGAGGCCGTGCCGGTCCGGGTCGGCCGCGCCGGTGGCCCCGAGGCCGCCGCCCGGGACGCCCGCTACGCCGCCCTGGACGCGGCCGCCGAGCGCCACGGCGCCGTGGCCGTCCTGCTCGGGCACACCCGCGACGACCAGGCGGAGACGGTGCTGCTGGGCCTGGCGCGCGGCTCCGGCGCCCGCTCGCTGGCCGGCATGCCGGCCCAGAAGGGCCGTTACCGCCGCCCGCTGCTGGAGCTCGACCGGGCCGCCACCCGGCAGGCCTGCTCCGCCCAGGCGATCCCGGTCTGGGACGACCCGCACAACTGTGACCCCGCCTACACCCGCTCCCGGGTCCGCCACGAGGTGCTGCCGGTGCTGGAGAAGCACCTCGGCGGCGGTGTGGTCGAGGCGCTGGCCCGGACCGCCCGGCTGTTCCGTGACGACGCCGACGCGCTGGACCAGTGGGCCGCGCTCGCCGAGCGCGATCTCCGTACGGGCGAGGGAGCCCTGGACATCGCGAAGCTGGCCGAACTGCCGCCCGCGGTGCGCCGCCGGGTGCTGCGCCGGGCCGCGCTGCGGGCCGGCTGCCCGGCCGGGGACCTCTTCGCGCGTCACCTCGAAACGATCGATCTGCTGGTCACCGGTTGGCGCGGCCAGGGGCCGCTGCACCTACCCGGGGGCGTCGAAGCCACCCGCAGGTGTGGCACGCTGGTCTTTCGGCGGCAGGGCGACTGACGGGCAGGCATGCTCCGGGGGCGCCGGGCCGTCGGCCATCCAGACCCCGAACGTTTGAGGACGTATCCCCGGTGGACCAGAACGACATGGGCGCTGACCTCGCGAAGGTGCTCATCAGCAAGGACGAGATCGACGCCAAGCTCCAGGAGCTGGCGGAGCGCATCGACCGGGACTACGCAGGCAAGGACCTGCTGATCGTCGGCGTCCTCAAGGGTGCCGTGATGGTCATGGCGGACCTCGCCCGCACCCTGCACTCGCAGGTGACCATGGACTGGATGGCCGTCTCCTCGTACGGGATGGGCACCAAGTCCTCCGGTGTGGTGCGGATCCTCAAGGACCTCGACACCGACATCGCCGGTCGTGACGTCCTGATCGTCGAGGACATCATCGACTCCGGGCTGACGCTCTCCTGGCTGCTGGGCAACCTGGGCTCGCGCGGCCCGGCCTCGCTGGAGGTCTGCACCCTGCTGCGCAAGCCCGACGCGGCCAAGGTCGAGATCGACGTCAAGTACGTCGGGTTCGACATCCCCAACGAGTTCGTGGTCGGCTACGGCCTCGACTACGCGGAGAAGCTGCGCAATCTCCCCTTCATCGGCACCCTCGCGCCGCACGTCTACGGCGGCTGAGAAGGCCTCCGGGCCCCCGTTCGGGCTAGGGGCGGGAACAGTGGACCGTTCTCGCCCGTTGGATCGGGGGAAATAGAAGTACGTCGTACCGCTGTGCTCCCGCCACCGGCGGGTCGGACTGCGGTACGGTCCAATAAAACCGCTCTTCACATGAGCAGAGACCGGATGCGCCGGCGGCCCAGGCCCCGCGGCGCCGTCGAGTGGCAGGAGGGACGGGGCGGCAACGCCCCGCGTGGATGGACGTCAAGCGATACTTCCGTGCGCCGATCATGTGGATCGTGCTGGCCGTCCTCGCCGTCATCGTGCTGATGCAGGTCGTTTCCGACTCGAACGGCTACAAGACGGTGGACACCGGGCAGGTCGTCGCAGCGATCGACGCGAAGCAGGTCAAGTCGGCGCAGATCACCACTGGTGACTCGAACACGATCAAGATCCAGTTGAAGGACGGCGCAACGCTGTCCAACGCCGGCACGGGCAAGACCCCGTCCGGCAGCAAGTTCCAGGCCTCGTACATCGGCGACCAGGGTGTCGGGATCGCCGACAAGCTCCAGGCGCAGATCAACGACAACGACCAGAGCACGCTGTCCGAGGGCTACACCATCAGCCCGGAGAAGCAGAGCACCTTCGTCAGCCTCCTGCTGTCGATGCTGCCCATCGTGATCATCGTGCTGGTCTTCCTGTTCCTGATGAACCAGATGCAGGGCGGCGGCTCGCGCGTCATGCAGTTCGGCAAGTCCAAGGCCAAGCTGCTCACCAAGGACACCCCGAAGACGACCTTCGCGGACGTCGCCGGTGCGGACGAGGCGGTGGAGGAGCTCCACGAGATCAAGGAGTTCCTGCAGGAGCCGGCCAAGTTCCAGGCCGTCGGCGCCAAGATCCCCAAGGGCGTGCTGCTCTACGGCCCGCCCGGGACCGGCAAGACCCTGCTGGCGCGTGCCGTCGCGGGCGAGGCCGGGGTGCCGTTCTACTCGATCTCGGGCTCGGACTTCGTCGAGATGTTCGTCGGTGTCGGCGCCAGCCGGGTCCGCGACCTCTTCGAGCAGGCCAAGGCGAACGCCCCGGCGATCGTCTTCGTCGACGAGATCGACGCCGTCGGCCGGCACCGCGGTGCGGGTCTGGGCGGCGGCCACGACGAGCGCGAGCAGACCCTCAACCAGCTGCTGGTCGAGATGGACGGCTTCGACGTCAAGGGCGGCGTGATCCTGATCGCGGCCACCAACCGCCCCGACATCCTGGACCCGGCGCTGCTGCGCCCGGGCCGCTTCGACCGCCAGATCGCGGTCGAGCGCCCCGACCTCCAGGGCCGGCTGGACATCCTCAAGGTGCACCAGAAGGGCAAGCCGGTCGCGCCGGACGTCGACCTCTCGGCCGTCGCCAAGCGCACTCCCGGCTTCACCGGCGCGGACCTGGCGAACGTCCTCAACGAGGCCGCTCTGCTGACCGCCCGCTCGGACAAGAAGCTGGTCGACAACTTCACGCTGGACGAGGCGATCGACCGCGTCGTGGCCGGACCGCAGAAGCGGACCCGGATCATGTCCGAGAAGGAGAAGAAGATCACCGCGTACCACGAGGGCGGCCACGCCCTGGTGGCGGCGGCGTGCCCCAACAGCGACCCGGTGCACAAGATCACGATCCTCTCCCGCGGCCGGGCCCTGGGGTACACCATGGTCCTGCCGGACGAGGACAAGTACTCCACCACCCGCAACGAGATGCTCGACCAACTGGCCTACATGCTGGGCGGCCGGGCGGCGGAGGAGCTGGTCTTCCACGACCCGACCACCGGCGCCTCGAACGACATCGAGAAGGCCACCGCCACCGCGCGGGCCATGGTCACCCAGTACGGCATGACCGAGCGTCTGGGTGCGATCAAGTTCGGCTCGGACAACTCGGAGCCGTTCCTGGGCCGCGAGATGGGTCACCAGCGCGACTACTCGGAAGAGGTCGCCGGGCTGGTCGACGAAGAGGTCAAGAAGCTCATCGAGAACGCGCACAACGAGGCCTGGGAGATCCTGGTCGAGAACCGCGACGTGCTCGACAACCTGGTCCTGGAGCTCCTGGAGAAGGAGACCCTCAACAAGGAGCAGATCGCCGAGATCTTCTCGACCATCGTCAAGCGCCCGGCCCGGCCGGCCTGGACGGGCTCGTCCCGCCGGACGCCGTCGACCCGGCCGCCGGTGCAGTCCCCGAAGGAGCTGGCGCTCACCAACGGCGCCGCCGCCGTCGAGGCCGCGCCGGTCGACGTGGTGAAGCTCCCGGCGGAGCCGCCCACCGAGGGCTGATCCGGCCGAGCACCGGACGGAATGGATGCCGCGCCCCCAGGGTTTGTACCCTGGAGGCGCGGCATCCGTGCTGTTCAGCCAAGTCGTCCCCCTAGTTAGCGAGGCCCGCATGATCGACCCGGTGACGCTCGACGGTCCGCCCACCGTCGGGACCTTCGACCAGAAGCGGGCCGAGAACGCCATCCGCGAGCTGCTGCTGGCCGTGGGGGAGGACCCGGACCGTGAGGGTCTGTTGGAGACCCCGGCCCGGGTCGCCAGGGCGTACAAGGAGATATTCGCCGGCCTCTGGCAGGAGCCGGAGGACGTCCTCACCACCACGTTCGACCTCGGTCACGACGAGATGGTGCTGGTCAAGGACATCGAGCTGACCTCGGTGTGCGAGCACCACCTGGTGCCGTTCCGGGGCGTCGCGCACGTCGGCTACATCCCGTCGGTCAACGGCAAGATCACCGGACTCTCCAAGCTGGCCCGGCTGGTCGACGTCTACGCCCGTCGCCCGCAGGTGCAGGAGCGGCTCACCAGCCAGGTCGCGGACGCGCTGATGCGGATCCTCGAACCGCGCGGGGCGATCGTCGTGGTCGAGTGCGAGCACATGTGCATGTCGATGCGCGGCATCCGCAAGCCCGGGGCCAAGACCATCACCTCCTGCGTGCGCGGCCAGCTGCGCGACCCGGCGACCCGGGCCGAGGCGATGAGCCTGATCATCGGTCGCTAGCGGCCCGCGGTCCCGGCGGGCTCAGAGGACCTCGTGCTCCACGTGCGGCGGTGCGGGGGTGCCCAGGGCGTCGCGACGCCGGGGCATCCGCAGCGTCACCATCCGCCGCCAGCCGAACGCGCGGTCGTACAGGTAGAGCGCGTGGACCCCGGCCGTCACCGCGGCCAGCTGCCAGCGCGACCAGCCGAGGATCCGCGCCATCCGGGTGGTGACGGCGAGACCGACGTCCCGGTGGGTGCGGATCTCGCCGCGCGCGCTGGTCTCCAGGGTGTGCCGGATGTACGGGCCGTGCCCCTCGGCGACCAGCCGGAGCAGTTCCTCGTGGCAGTACGCGAGGTGGTTGTCCTCGTCGGCGGAGATCATCCGCATCGCCCGGCCGAGGTCCGGGTTGTCGCCGTACACCTTGACCAGCTGGCGCATCTGCTCGGCCGCGCGCTGCTCGGTGACCCGGCTGTGCGCCAGGTAGGTGATGATCTCCCGCTCGGCCAGCGGCACCGTGCTGTTCAGCCGCTCGTGCGAGAGGCCGACGCCCTGGCGCTCCAGCAGCATGCAGTAGTCGGCCTCGGCGGGGACGTCCACCTTGGGCAGGCCGCGCTTGTTGAGCAGCTGGGTGAAGATCCGGCCGTGCTTGCGTTCGTCGGCGCCGTGCCGGGCGATCTTGGGGGCCAGGACCGGGTCGCGGGTGAGGGCGGTGATCCGCTCGTTCTCCCAGCCGCCCTGGTCCTCGCCGCCGGCCGCGATGCTGCAGAAGAGCTGATAGGCCTCGTCGTTCCGGTAGATCTCGGTGAACAGCGATCGGGTGCTGAGCATGGGGCCTCCTGCACGGATCCGGGGGCGGCTCCGGCCGTTCGGCCGGGCGGTCGCGATACGTTCCCCGGGGTGGCGGCGGACCCGCCCGACCGGGCGGTAATCACTCGTCCGGCGGGCCGGGGGTCGGGCCGGGGCGGCGTCAGGTCGCGGTGAGCCGGGCGCTCATCCACTCCAGCGCGGCCGGCAGCTCGCGGATCCAGCTGTCGAAGTTGTGGCCGCCGTCGTCCAGGTAGAGCGACTCGACCTTGAACTGCGGATTGGCGGCCGAGACCTGTTGGGCGAGCTCGACGAACTTCACCGTGTCCGGGTAGTCGGGCTCCTTGCGGGTGCTGATCACCAGCAGCGAGAGGTCCGGCGCGGGGAGGTTCTGCAGCCGCCAGCCGAGGTCGCTCTGGTCGGCCAGGGCCTTGTCGCCGCCGAAGAGGCTGCCGCCGGTGAACTGGTCCTCGGCGACCTTGAAGTCCCCGTGCATGCCCGCGCCGTTGCCGTAGACCTCCGGGTGGCGCATCGCGAGCCGCATCGCGCAGCTGCCGCCGGTGGAGAAGCCGAGCACGCCCCAGGAGGAGGGCGCGCGGCTGACCCGGTACGCCGAGCGCAGCGCCTCGGGCACGTCCTTGGCGAACCAGGACTCGGCACGCGGGCCACCGGGGACGTCGACGCACTCGGTGTTGCGCGGCGGGGCGACGGTCGGGCGGGTCATCACGATGATCGTGGGGGCCAGCTTGCCGGCCTTGCGCAGCTCCCAGGCGGTCTGCGGCACGGGCAGGTCCTTGAGCAGGTGCATGGTGGTGCCGGGGAAACCGGCGACGGTCACCAGGACGGGGAAGCGCACCCAGGCGAGCTTCGGGTCGAAGTACTCGGGCGGAAGGTACACGAACATCTGGTCGGAGAGGCCGGTCTCCTTGCCCGAGACCCTGACCGACTCGATCTTGCCGACCTCCTCCGGCGGTCCCTTGGGCAGGTCGGTCACGGTCTCCAGGCCGCCCTCCCCGGTCGGCTGGACCAGGGCGTCGGAGACCGGGGTGCCGCTGTGGTGCTTCTCGCTCCCGGCCAGCGCCAGCTTGGTGCCGCCGGGGCTGAGCAGGTCGTCCCAGGAGCTGTAGAACCCGAACGAGTTGTTGACCGACAGGGCCAGCACCGCGAGCACCGAGACCTGAGTGACCGTCATCAGCGCGACCCGGCCGAGCACCGGGAGGGGGCGCTGCCGGGCCAGCCGGGGCCAGAGCCAGAGGGTGGCGAGCAGGGCCGCCGCGCCGAGCGCGAGCAGCGAGTTCACCAGCGCGTCGCTGGTCAGTTCCATGCCGTCGGCCTTCCGGTGGGAAACTCTCGGGGCAGGCTTCATCGTCTGGCGGTGCGTCAGCCGGGGCCATCGCGGCTAGGCTGTCCGGACGTCGGGGCGGGCCGGAGTCCGGAGGCGATCCGACGCAACCGGCGCCCCGGAATGCGGCGTCCACCGTACGTACCGGGTATGCGGGGGTCCGGCGCGCCACGCGGCGCGGGGCTCCGGTGCCCACCCCTCGGCTCAATCGCAGCGCCCACCGGCCTCCCGGTTTACCCTCCGTTTCCGGATGTTTGGTGGGCGCATTGCCTGATGAAGGAAAAGGCATGAAGGTCCCTCACAACTCCTCCCCCGGAGTGACAGGACTGCGCTCCGCAGCCTCTACGCTGAGCTTCCATGAGCGTTCCCGTGTCCGTTGAGCCGAGCCCCGAGCAGCCGCCCCGCCGCCGCGGCCTGCAGACGCTTCGTACCCAAGCGGCCGCCGTTCCCCGGGCCTGGCTCCCGGGCGCGGTCGGCTACGCCTGTCTGCTGATCGGGCTGGTGGACATCGCCAGTGCGGTGTTCCCCAAGCTCCGGCACACCAAGGTGCACACGTTCGCCGGGCAGCTGCCCGGCGGCACCACGACCCTCGCCGCGGCGGGCACGCTGATGGTCGGCCTGCTGCTGGTGCTGCTCGCCCACGCCCTGCGCCGCCGCAAGCGGCGGGCCTGGCGGGCCGTCTGCGTGCTGCTGCCGGTCGGTGCGGCGCTGCACATCCTGCGCTGGCACCAGATCGGCCCGGCGGTCGTCTCGCTGGTCCTGTTCGCGGTGATCCTGGTGCACCGGCGCGAGTTCTACGCCAAGGCCGACCCCCGCACCCGCTGGCGAGCGCTGGTCAACCTGGCCGTGATGGGCACCATCAGCGTGGCGCTCGGCCTGCTGGTGGTCTCGACCCGGGCCGGGTACGAGGTGGGCCACCCGAGCCTGTTCCACCGCCTGGAGCACGTCGGGTACGGGCTGTTCGGCTTCGAAGGACCGCTCGACTACAGCTCGGACCGGGTCTCCGACCTGGTCGCCTACCTGCTCGGCGGGCTCGGCCTGATCACCGCCTTCACCACCGCCTACCTGGCCCTGCGCCCCGAGAAGCCCAAGCCGGAGCTGACCGCCGAGGACGAGGTCAGGGTCCGCGCGCTGCTCGACCGGCACGGCGACCGCGACTCGCTCGGCTACTTCGCGCTGCGCCGGGACAAGAGCGTGCTGTTCTCGGCCTCCGGCAAGGCGGCGATCTCCTACCGGGTGGTCTCCGGCGTGATGCTCGCCTCCGGCGACCCGGTCGGCGACGTCGAGGCCTGGCCGGGCGCGATCAAGGTCTTCATGGCCGAGGCCCGCGAGCACGCCTGGGTGCCGGCCGTGATGGGGTGCAGCGAGGTCGGCGGCGAGGTCTGGACCCGTGAGGCGGGGCTGGACGCGCTGGAGCTGGGCGACGAGGCGATCGTCGACACCGCGACGTTCTCGCTCTCCGGCCGGGCGATGCGCAACGTCCGGCAGATGGTCAAGCGGATCGAGCGCAACGGCTACTCCTGCCAGGTGCGCCGGGTCGCCGACCTGGCGGAGGAGGAGAAGCACCGGATCGCCGACGCGGCCGCCCGCTGGCGCGGCACCGACACCGAGCGCGGCTTCTCGATGGCCCTCGGCCGCTTCGGCGACCCGGGCGACGACGCCTGCGTGGTGGTCACCGCCCACAAGGCGCCCGAGGAGGGCGAGAGCGGCGACGACCTGAAGGCGGTGCTGCACTTCGTGCCCTGGGGGCCGGACGGCATCTCGCTGGAGCTGATGCGCCGCGACCGCGCCGCCGACCCCGGCCTGAACGAGCTGCTGATCGTGGCCGCGCTGCAGGCGGTGCCGGCGATGGGCGTGCGGCGGGTCTCGCTCAACTTCGCGATGTTCCGCTCGGCCCTGGCCCGCGGCGAGCGGATCGGCGCCGGCCCGGTGCTGCGGGCCTGGCGCGGGCTGCTGGTCTTCCTGTCGCGCTGGTTCCAGATCGAGTCGCTGTACAAGTTCAACGCCAAGTTCCAGCCCGAGTGGGAGCCGCGCTTCCTGGTCTTCCCGAACACCCGGGACCTGCCCCGGATCGGCTTCGCCGCGATGCAGGCCGAGGCCTTCATCACCCTCGGGATGCCGCGCTTCGGCCGCAAGCCGCAGCGCCACGGCCTGCAGCCGTCCCCGGCCCGTCCGGAGGTCACCGAGGCCGCCTGAGCCGTGCCCGTGCCCGGCACCGGACCCCCGTCGGACACCCCGACGGGGGTCCGGTCGTCACCGAGCCGGCGGGGGCTTGAACAGATAATGGGGTTATGAGCACTTCGCTGTCCTTCTCGCTGCCGGCCGGACTGCCGCGGCTCGACCGCTGCTCCGTGATGGGCGTGGTCAACGTGACCCCCGATTCCTTCTCGGACGGCGGGATGTGGCACGACCCCGCCCGGGCCATCGCCCACGGCCTGGCGCTCCGGGCCCGCGGCGCCGACCTGGTGGACGTCGGGGGCGAGTCCACCCGGCCCGGCTCCCAGCGGGTGCCCGAGGAGGAGGAGCTGGGCCGGGTGCTGCCGGTGGTGCGCGAGCTGGCCGACTCCGGGGTGGTCGTCTCGGTGGACACCATGCGCGCCTCCGTCGCCGAGCGGGCCGTCGCGGCCGGCGCCCGGATGATCAACGACGTCTCCGGCGGTCTGGCCGACCCGGCGATGGCCCGGGTGGTGGCGGAGACCGGCGTTCCCTTCGTGGTGATGCACTGGCGCGGGCAGTCCGCCGACATGGACGGCCTGGCCGTCTACGGCGACGTGGTGGCCGACGTGGTCGGCGAGCTCACCGCCCGGGTGGACGCGCTGCTGGCCGCCGGCGTCAAGGAGGAGCAACTGATCCTGGACCCGGGCCTGGGCTTCGCCAAGACCGCCGAGCACAACTGGGCCCTGCTCGGCGGGCTCCCCGCGCTCACCGCGCTCGGCCGTCCCGTCCTCGTCGCCGCATCGCGGAAGCGGTTCCTGGGTACGCTGCTCGCCGACCCGGAAACCGGGGAACCGCGCCCGGCCCGGGAGCGCGACGACGCGACCGCCGCGGTGTCGGTGCTGTCGGCCGGGGCGGGGGCCTGGGCGGTGCGGGTGCACGACGTGTCCGGTACGGCGGATGCCGTCCGGGTGGTCGCGGCCTGGCAGCGCGCGGCCCGGCAGGACTCCACCGGCCCGTCGACGGGCCGGGTGGGCTGGTGAAACGGGAGGGTCTGTGGCAGGTGACGGCAGGGTGAGCGGTGAGACCGCGGGTCAGCGGGCCCGTGAGGCGGACCGGGAGGCTGCGCTGGCGGCCAACCGGGCGCTGTACGAGGCGCTGGAGAACGGTGATCTGGAGGCCGTCGAGGAGGCCTGGCTGGGGGCCGACGAGGCCGACGACAAGGGCGGCGTGGTGTGCGTGCACCCCGGCTGGCCGGTGCTGCGCGGGCGGGCCCAGGTGACCCGCTCGTACATGTTGATCATGGCGAACACGGAGTACATCCAGTTCATCCTGACCGACGTCGAGGCCGAGGTTCGGGGCGATGTGGCCCTTGTCACGTGCACCGAGAACATCCTTTCCGGTGGCGAGGCGGAGGAGGAGGGCGAACTCGGCCCGCTGGTCGGCGGAAAGGTCGTCTCGACCAATCTCTTCCGCCGCACCCCGGCGGGTTGGAAGCTCTGGTCCCACCACGGTTCACCCGTCCTGACCAGCGGGGACGACGAGGACGAGGACTGATCCGGGGGGCGTCGGGAAAACGCCCCCCGGAGGCGGCCCGGGAATTTCCGAACGGTCACCGAACGTTCACGTCAATCGCCGTTCCGGCGCGCGTGGCGTCGGTTCGTGCCGGGTAGGACGGTCAGGCGCTGTCCGTGCTCGCGGGTAGATTCAAAACGGAGTGACGGGCGTGATGCCCGCCTTCGCCCTGCCCACCCGCCGCCTTTCCGGAGCAGGGCCCGTCCGACTGGGAGCAGTGATTCGTTTGCTGGACCGCGTCACCCTGCGGGGCCTGCGTGCCCGGGGCCACCACGGCGTCTTCGAGCGCGAGCGCGTCGAGGGCCAGACCTTCGTGGTGGACCTCGTGCTCCACCTGGACACCCGCCCCGCCGCGTCCGGCGACGACCTCACCCGCACGGCGCACTACGGCATCGTGGCCGAGGAGGTCACCGCGATCATCGCCGGTGAGCCGGTCGACCTGATCGAGACCCTGGCCCAGCGCATCGCCGACCAGTGCCTGAAGCACGACGCGGTCGAGGAGGTCGAGGTCACCGTGCACAAGCCGGACGCCCCGATCACGGTGCCGTTCGACGACGTGACCATCACCATCCACCGGGGCCGCGCATGACCCGCACCGCGCACCCCGTGCCAGCCGCAGAGCCCATTCCAGCCGTAGGGGAAGTCCGATGAGCACCAGCGACCCGACCGCCTCGCCGACCACCTTCGACCTGGAGAGCCGGGTGGACTCGGCCGACGCCACGCTGCACAGCCAGCGCTGCGCCGTGGTCGCCCTCGGCTCCAACCTGGGCAACCGCCTGGACACCCTCCAGGGCGCCGTGGACGCGCTCGCCGACACTCCCGGGCTCAAGATCAAGGCCGTCTCCGGCGTGTACGAGACGGAGGCCCTCGGCGGGCCCGAGGAACAGCCCAACTACTACAACGCCGTGGTCGTGCTGCGCACCAGCCTGCCCCCGCGCGACCTGCTGGAGCGCGGCAACGCGATCGAGGACGCCTTCGGCCGGGTCCGCGCCGTCCGCTGGGGCCCGCGGACGCTGGACGTCGACATCCTCGCCTACGAGGGCGTCACCAGTGACGACCCGCAGCTGCTGCTGCCGCACCCCCGCTCGCACGAGCGGGCCTTCGTGCTGGCGCCGTGGCTGGACGCCCAGCCGGAGGCCGAGGTGCCCGGCCACGGGCAGGTCGCCGCGCTGCTCCAGGCGCTCGGCGGCGCCGACGCGCAGGGCGTCCGGCGGCGCGAGGACATCGGGCTGACCCTGCCGGAGTAGGCCGCACCGGCGCGGCCGGGGAACTCACGAGGGGGCCCCGGCCGTACGAGTAGGTGTCCGCCGTCCGAGCGGGTGCCCGCCGGGCCGGGCCCGGTACGGTGGCCTGGCGCCGTCGTACCGTCCTTCCCGCCCGTCACCGGGCCGGGGTCGTCCCCCAGCCGTCGGGCCGGGGAGCAGGGCCGGGCCCGGGGGCGGCCGCCCGACTCCGCAACCCCGGGAAGGACCACCTCCGAGTGAAGCTGCTTCGCCTCCGTCTGCTGGTCGGCATCACCGCCGCGACCACGGCACTGTCCTGGGCCGGTGCCAAGTTGTGGGCCTCCCTGGACACCCTGCCCGCGGTGCCGGGCGCGGCTCCGGTGGTGCTGGCCGCGGTGGCGGTGATCCTGCTCGCCACGGCGATCTCGCTGCGCTCCCGGCTGAAGGCGGCGCGCGAGCGGCAGCCCGGGGCGAAGGGGGTCGACCCGCTCGGGGCGGCCCGGGCGGTGGTGCTGGCGCAGGCGAGCGCGCTGGTCTCCTCGGTGGTGACCGGGGTCTACGCGGGCGCGGGCATCTACCTGCTCGGCGAGCTGGACGTGCCGGCGCGCCAGGACCAGGCCGTCACGGCCGGCCTCGCGGTGCTGGCCGGCGCCGCGGTGATCGCGGCGGCCCTCTGGCTGCAGCACGTGTGCAAGCTGCCGGAGGACCACGACGACCCGAGCGGACCGGCGACCTCGCACCGCTGAGGGAATTCTTCGGTGATCTTGAGTGAAGGCCCGGGCACGTGCGGTAAAGCTTGCGCAGTGTCAAGGGTCAAAGCGGACCCTGGGCTGACACGGCCCCAATTCGCACGCTAGTTTCTTGGCATGTCTCGCGGACGCCACCGTCATTCCTCCGTCCTCGGCCGGGTCTTTCCCCCCACCGCCGCCGGCGTGCTCATCGTCGCCGCAGTGGCCGCGCTGGTTTTCAGTCAGGACACCGTGCTGGTCCGTTCGGTGGGTGTCGCCGCCGTGCTGGCCGCGCTCGGGATCGCCGTGCTGCTGCGCCAGCGCGACCGGGCCGCCCGGGCGGCCGCCGAGGTGTCCGTCGCGCAGCGGTTGCGGGCCGAGGAGCGCTTCGAGGAGCAGCTCGCCGAGGCCGAGTACGCGGCGGAGGTCGCCGAGGAGCGGGCCACCCGGTTCGGGCGGCGGCTGACGGCCGAGAAGTCGCGGCTGGCCAAGGCCGAGACGGAGATCGCCCGGTTGCTGCGCGAGCGTGCCGTGGCGGTCGCCGAGCAGGCGCTCAAGGAGGCCGAGGCGGCCCAGCGGGCGCTCGCGGCCGCCCGCCCGAAGTACCCGGCCAGCCCGGCGGCGTTCGTCCGGGCCGCGGCCGTGCTGCGGCAGCTGGAGCGGCAGGCGGCGGCCCGGGAGGCGCAGCGCGAGCGCGCGGCCGGTGCGGAGGTCGCGCTGCGGATCCGTACCGCGCCCGTGACGGTGTCCGCCCCCGCCCCCGCCCCCGCGGCCGCGCCCGCGCCGGCCGTGCCCGCGCCGGCCCCGGTGGCTCCCGCGGTGCCCACGCCGGCGGTGTCCAGGCCCGCGGTGGTCGCTCCGGCGGCCGCGCCGAGGCCGGCGCTGACGGCGACGGTCGGGCAGCTGGGCGGGCAGTCGGGCGGGGCGCCCGGCACGCCCGCGGTGGCGGCCGAGCGCCAGCGTCCGCGCCCTCAGCAGGGCCGGGGGCAGGGCTTCAGCTTCTTCGGCCGCTCGGGTGCCGCCGGCCGGCCGGCGGCACCGTCCCCGGCCGTGGGCAGTGTCGCGGAGCTGGGCGAGCGGGCGGATCTGGCGGACGTGGTGGGCGACGAGGCGGTGGCCGAGGCCAAGGCCGGACCGGTGGCCGTCGTCCAGGACCGGGCGCCGTCGCCGGTGGTGGCGGTCGACCTGGAGCCCGAGGTCGAGCAGGCCGGGGCCGGGCAGCCCGCGGGCGAGCTCGCGGAGGCCGGGCCGGTCGTGGTGGACCTGACCCCGGACGACGAGACCGAGCTGCTCCAGCTCCCGGAGCTGCGCGCCTCGCGCTGAACCCGTCCGGCGGCGTCCCGCGCCGCCCCCGCTGTCGCCCTCGGCGCGCGTCCCCGACCGGGGGCGCGCGCCGAGGTGTTCGCGGGCCCGGTCCGCGGGCGGGGGAGGGGCGGGAACGGCGAAGCGCCCGGCCTCCGGGTGGAGGCCGGGCGCTTCAGCGCGGCGTCAGAGCTGGACGCCGAAGTCCTGGGCGATGCCCGCGAGGCCGGAGGCGTAGCCCTGGCCGACGGCGCGGAACTTCCACTCGGCGCCGTTGCGGTAGAGCTCGCCGAAGATCATGGCGGTCTCGGTGGCGGCGTCCTCGGAGAGGTCGTAGCGGGCGATCTCGGCACCGCCGGCCGCGTTGATCACGCGGATGTAGGCGTTGCGGACCTGGCCGAAGTTCTGCGAGCGGGCGACCGCGTCGTAGATCGAGACCGGGAAGGTGATCTTGACGGCCTCGGCCGGCAGGCCGGCGAGGTTGACGTTGATCGCCTCGTCGTCGCCGGCGCCCTCGCCGGTGCGGTTGTCACCGGTGTGGACGACCGTGCTGTCCGGGGTGCTGGTGTTGTTGAAGAAGACGAAGTGGCTGTTGGACAGCACCTTGCCGTCGGCGTTCAGCACGATCGCGCTGGCGTCGAGGTCGAACTCGGCACCGGTCGTGGTCCGGACGTCCCAGCCGAGGCCGATGGTGACCGCGGACAGGCCGGGGGCCTCCTTGGTCAGCGAGACGTTGCCACCCTTGGAGAGGCTCACTGGCATGGTGTTTGCTGTCCCTTCGTTGCTTTTGCCCGGGATAACGCGGGAGGGCGCGGAGTTGGTTCCACGCTTCGCGGCAGACATTCTCCCGGGCGAATGACGGGTTGGTGAACGGCCGGGGCACGGTGCGCTCAGATGCGGCGGAACCGGCCCTGAAGTGACCAGATGTTCGGATTGTCGGCCAGGTCGGGATGCATGTCGAAGAGATCGGCCAGCGTGTCCTGGAGGAAGTCCCGGGCCTCGCGACGCAGGTCGCTGTGCCGGATCACCGCGGGCGCCTCGTCCGGCAGCCAGGTGGCGGTCACCTCGACCCAGTTGAACCGGCGGGCGAAGCGCAGCAGCTCGGTGTTCTGGGTGAAGTCGAGGTCGCGGCTCTGGACCCGGGCGGCCCGCCTGCCGTCCGGGTCGCGGTCCAGCTCCTCGACGATGTCGCACAGGGCCCAGGCGAAGTCCAGCACCGGCACCCAGCCCCAGGCGGTGGAGAGTTCCGCGCCGTCGGCGTCCAGGTAGACGTCGCCGCAGAAGAGGTCGTACCGCAGGGCGTGCACCGAGGCGCCGCGGTAGTCGGTCTGCGGGGGGTCGGGGAAGCGGTTGGAGAGGGAGTAGCCGAGCTCGATCACGTACGCCATTGTCGGGGCTGCGGGCGCCGGTGGATAACCGGGTGACCGGATAACCGCGTGACCCGCGGTCCTGGGCACGGGATGATGGGCGCATGCCCGAGCCCATTCGCGTCCGGGGATCGGTGGTCGTCCCCGACGCCGAGCTCGTCTGGCGCTTCTCCCGTTCCTCCGGCCCCGGTGGCCAGCACGTCAACACCTCCGACACCCAGGTCGAGCTGCGCTTCGACCTGGCGGCCTCCGCCGCGCTGCCCGACGTCTGGAAGCAGCGCGCCCTGGAGCGGTTGGCCGGGCGGCTGGTGGACGGACGGGTGCTGGTGGTGCGCGCCTCCGAGCACCGCTCGCAGTGGCGCAACCGCGAGGTCGCCGCGGCCCGGCTGGCGTCGTTGCTGGGCGAGGCCACCGCGCCGCCGCCGAAGGCCCGCCGGGCGACGAAGCCCAGCCGGGGCATGGTCGAGCGGCGGCTGACCAACAAGCGGCACCGGGCCGAGCTGAAGCAGGGCCGGCGCTCGCCGAAGGGCGAGTAGCCGGGCGGCCGGGCTCAGCCCAGCTGCCGGTACCCGCCGCGGAAGTAGAGCAGGGGGCGGCCGCCGGCGTTCGGTACCGCGGCCTCCAGGACGCGGCCGAGCAGCAGGGTGTGGTCGCCGGCGGCTATCCGCCGCTCGGTGCGGCACTCCACGGTGGCGAGCGCGCCGTCGATCAGCGGTGCGCCGCTGTACCGGCCTCTCCGGTGCGGGGCCTCGGCGAACAGCAGCCGGTCGCTGAGCCGGCCCTTCATGGCGAACCGCGAGCCGAGCGCCTTCTGCTCCTCGGCGAGCAGCGAGACCGCCCAGGTGTCGGCGCGGGAGAGCACCTCGTCCATCCGGGAGTCCTCGCGGACCGAGATCAGCACCAGCGGCGGTTCCAACGAGACGGAGAGGAAGGACGTGGCGGTCATGCCGACGTCCTCGCCGTCCTCCGGGTCGTGGACGGTCACCAGGCTCACGCCGGAGGCGAGCTGGGAGAGGGCCGCCCGGAACTCGTCGGGCGTCGCTTGGGAGGCAGCTTCGGGCTGCGGAGCCGAGTACACGTACCGCACGGTAGTCGGCGGCCGGGTGGAACGGCATCGGACCGTGGTCGTAGGACCAGCGACGCACAGGTCACGGTCTGCGGCCGGGCTCACCCTCAGGAGTGAAGCAGGGGGCCTGCCGGGCGGCAGACGGCTTCAGTGCGCGGCCAATGCGGCCGACCACCAGAAACGTTCCTATAAAGCCTTATGTCCCGTTATGGGGCGGATGAGCTGATTAAGGGCGCATAAGTGTCGTGTGATTTAAGTCACAAGTAGTGGCCTATTGCTGACCGAGCGTGCCGAACGCTGTGCTCCCTGTGATTCAGTTCTTCTGGCAATCGGACGATAACCATTCAAGAACTATCCGAAGCAGCCGGGGAGCCCCCGCATGGAAGCCGAGTCGGAGCCTTACGTCCGTCTCGCGACCCTCCGCACCTTGCACCGGGTCGTGGCGGACCTCAACGCTGCCCGCAGCCTGGCGGGCACGCTGCAGGCTGTCGTCGAGGGCGCGGTGCACGGGCTCGGCTTCGACGCCGCGGCGGTCAGCCTGGTGCGCCCGGACGGCGACCTCGTGGTGGCGGCCGTCTGGGAGCTGGAGGAGAGCGCCATGGGCGGCCCCTCCGTGCTGCTCGGGCAGGTCGGCTCGCGCGAGTCCTGGGACCGGCTGCTCGGCGTCAGCGACCACTGGGGCACCCTGCGCTTCCTGCCCTACGACCGAGGCTGGGCCGTGGCCGGCGACATTCCGCGCTGGATCGGCGACGGCCCGATGCCCGTCTACGCCAACGACTGGCACCCCGCCGACGGTCTGCTCGCCCCGATGTACAGCGCCGGCGGCGACCTCCTCGGCGTGCTCTCGGTGGACCGCCCGCGCAGTGGCAAGCGCCCCGGGGCCTGGACCCGGGAGGCGCTGGAGATGTTCTCGCTGCAGGCCTCCATCGCGATCGGCAATGCCCGGCTGCGGGCCGAGATGCAGCGCGCGCTGGCCCGGCTGGAGAAGGAGCAGCAGGCGCTGCGGGCCAGCGAGGAGAGCTTCCGCCAGGCCTTCGAGTACGCGCCCAGCGGGATGGCCATCACCGAGCTCCACGGCGCCGGGCGCGGCCAGCTGACCAGAGTCAACGACGCGCTCTGTCGGTTGCTCGGCCGCCCCCGCGCGGTGCTGCGCCAGCAGAGCTTCGCCGACCTCGTCCACCCCGACGACCGGGCCCTGCTGGAGCGCACCAGCGCCGAGAGCGGCCGGGCGGAACTGCGGCTGTCCCGGCGGGACGGCGGGTACCAGTGGGTCTGCCTGCGCAACTCGATCGTGGCGGACGCGGCGGAGGGGCCGAGTTTCCTGCTCACCCACGTCGAGGACATCGAGGACCGCAAGCGGCACGAGCTCCAGCTCGCGCACCGGGCCAGCCACGACGCGCTCACCGGCCTGCCGAACGGCGCCGAGCTGAAGGCCCGGCTGGGCCGGCGCCTGTGCAACGAACCGCTGACGGTCGGTGCCGTCGCCGGACACCCGGCCGGGCACGGCGAGGGCGCGTACCCGCAGCCGTACAGCGGCTACGTCGTCGACTCCTACAGCGCGCACACCGCCTACGAGGGCCTGGACGGGGCGGACCCGCGGGCCGGCGCGGCCCACGGCTACGGGGCGTCCGAGGGCTACGGGGTGTCGGAGGGCCACCCGGGGCCGGCCGGCTTCGGCGAGCACGTGCACGCGGTGGTCCCGGCCGACCACGGTCCGGGCGGTGACGTCTGGTCGGGCCCGTTCCGCTCGGGCGGCGCGGTCGCGGCGGACAAGGGGCTCGCGGTGCTCTTCTGCGACCTCGACGGCTTCAAGTCGATCAACGACCGGTTCGGCCACAACGCGGGTGACGCCGTGCTGGTCGAGGTCGCCCGCCGGCTGAGCCAGGCGGTCCGGGACGGTGACACGGTGGCCCGGCTCGGCGGCGACGAGTTCGTGGTGCTCGCGGACGGCATCGGCCGCGAGGAGGCCAAGGACCTCGCCCACCGGCTGCGCAACGCGATCATCCCGCCGATGCGGATCGACGGCCGGGGCATGCGGGTCGGGGTCAGCCTGGGAGTCGGCTGGGCGGGCTGCGGGATGAGCACCGAGGAGGTGTTGCACACCGCCGACGAGCGGATGTACGACGAGAAGCGGGCCCGGGGCGGCGCGGTGCGCGGCGCCCGGGGGGAGCGCTCGCACCGCCGGGCGGGGTAGACCCTGCCCGGCGTCCGCCGCGGGAGCCGGTCCGGCGCCGCGCCGGCGCGGGGTCGGACGGCCGCGGCCGGTGACGGCGGAGTGAAAGCTACCCGTGGGTTGTCAAGGGGTCTTTTCGGCGGGTCGGCTGCGGCAGGTAGGGTTCCCGGGTACGTGCGACCACCACTTGCGCCGACGGCACGGCAGCCCGGCGGCGCCACGCGACGGGGAGTTGACCACCGTGACGACCGCCGGCAGCAACGGAGTGCCCGAGAGCCCGGAGGGCGGTGCCCCCCAGGACGACGATCCCTTCGGCTACCTCTACCGTCCGGCCGGCGGCGGCGCCGCGCAGCCGGCCGAGCCGCAGCAGGGCGTGCCGCGTACGTCGTACAACCGCCCGATGGAGGTCGGCCGTGCGCAGTACGGGCAGCAGCGCCCCCCGCAGCAGTACCCGCCGCAGCAGGGCTATCCGCAGGGGCAGCAGTATCCGCCGCAGCAGGCCGAGTACGGTGCCGCGCCCACCCAGCAGCAGCCCGCCCAGCACCAGGAGTACGGTGCCCCGCCCGCCCAGCAGACCCGGTACGCCGAGCGCTCCCGTCCGCAGCCGGGCGAGGAGCGGTCGGGCGGCGGGAGGAGCAAGGGCGCGGTGATCGGCGCGGTGGCGGTGGTCGCGGCCATCGCGATCGGCGCGGGCATAGCGCTCTCCACCGGTGACCCGGACGGTGACAAGAAGGGCAAGGGCGGCACCCAGACCGTGGCGCCGCCGGTCCCGAGCGCCACCGGCGGGACGTCGTCGGCCTCCGGTACGGCGTCGCCCGGTGCCGCCACCGGTACCCCGGCCGGCCCCTCCACCGTCGACGCGAGCCAGCTGCAGGGCCAGAACGCCCCGTCCGGTAACACCGTCAAGGGCGCCAAGTCGGCGGACGGCAGCTACCTGACCCTCCAGCCGGGGTCGACGGTGAGCTGGACCGGCGACATCGCCACGGCCGGCACCTACAAGCTGTCCGTGCACTTCAACAACGCAGCGGGCGACGTGAAGGCCTCGGCCGCGGTCAACGGCAAGGACTGGCCGAGCGGGCTCTCGTTCAAGAACTACTCGCCCGGCAAGGACGCGACGTCCTCCTGGTACACCACGTTCATACTTCCGCAGCTCCAGGCGGGCTCGAACACCGTCGCCATCACCAACCCGACCGGTGGCGCGGTGCTGATCGACCAGGTGACCGTCGAGCCGTACGGCGGCTGACCGGTCCGGTCCGCGGACGTCGGACGGCCGCCCGTTCCCCGAGGGGAGCGGGCGGCCGTCGTCGTCGGTCGGCGGGGCCGGTCCGTCAGGCGGTCCCGACGGTCTCGTCAGGCGGTCCGGACCGTCGGGAAGGTGTCGCCGCCGGTGATCCACTCGCCGCGGCGCATGACGGCGACCAGGTCGTAGCCCTCGGAGTCGAGGACGACGAGGTCGGCGTTCTTGCCGGTCTCCAGCGAGCCGACCGAATCGGCGAGGCCGAGCAGGCGGGCCGGGACGGCGCAGAGCGACTCCACGGCCTGGACCGGGCTGAGCCCGTTGACGGTGACGGAGCGCTTGAACGCGACGTCCAGGGTGAGCGTCGAGCCCGCGATCGCCCCGCCCTCGACCAGGCGGGCGACGCCGTCCTTGACCTCGACCTGGAGGGGGCCGAGGGGGTAGAGGCCGTCGCCCATGCCGGCGGCGCCCATGGCGTCGGTGATCAGCGCGACCCGGGAGGCGCCGGCGGTGCCGTAGGCGAGGTCCAGGACGGACGGGTGCAGGTGCACGCCGTCGTTGATCAGCTCGACGGTGACCCGCTCGTCCTCCAGCAGGGCCACGATCGGGCCGGGCGCCCGGTGCGCGATGCCGGGCATCGCGTTGAACAGGTGGGTGGCGACGGTGGCGCCGGCCTCGATCGCCTCCAGCGTCCTGGCGTAGTCGGAGTCGGTGTGGCCGACGGCCGCGATCACGCCGAGGTCGGCGAGCATCCGCACCGACTCCAGGCCGCCCGGCAGCTCGGGCGCGAGGGTGACCATCCGGGCGTGGCCGCGGGCCGCGTCGACGAGCTTGCGCACCAGCGCCGGGTCCGGGTCCCGCAGCAGGTCGGGGCGGTGGGCGCCGCACCGGTTGTGGGAGATGAACGGGCCCTCGAAGTGGATCCCGGCCAGCACGCCGTCCTCGACCAGCTCGGACAGCACCGAGGCCTGCCGGGCGACCTCGTCGATCTCACCGGTGACGGTGGAGGCGACGGTGGTGGTGGTGCCGTGTTCGAGGTGGGTCCGGGCGGCCCGCAGGGCCTCCTCGGCGATCCCGGAGGCGTAGGAGGCGCCACCGCCGCCGTGGACGTGCAGGTCGACGAAGCCGGGTACGACGGTGTACCCGGTCAGGTCCAGGTCGCCGGGCACGGCCGTACCGCCGAGGCCGGCGATCCGCCCGCCCTCGACCGCGAGCCGGTCGTCCTCGACGACACCGCCCGGCAGCACCAGCCGGGCACCGGCCAGCGCGATGCCCGCGGGCCGGGCCGCCGATTCGATTCGCGCGGTGGTCACGCGGTCACCTCCATGGAGAGCAGATCCCAGGCGAGCAGGCCCGCGCCCAGGGACGCGGCGGTGTCTTTGAGCATGGCGGGTACGACCTCGGGGGGCATCTGGAAGGTCAGCCGCTCGGAGACCGCCGCGCGCAGGGGGACGAAGAGGGTGTCGCCGGCCTCGGCGAGACCGCCGCCGACGATCACCGTGGACGGGTCGAGCAGGCTCTGGGCGAGCACGATGCCGTCGGCGAGGGCGTCCACCGCGTGCTGCCAGACCGCGACCGCGCGGGGGTCCCCGGCGTCCACCGCGACGGCGCAGGATGCCGCGTCGGCGTCGGGGTCCCCGCTGGCCTCGGCCCAGGCACGGGAGACGGCGGAGGCGGAGGCGAGGGTCTCCAGGCAGCCCCGGGCGCCGCAGCCGCACTGCGGGCCGCCGGGGCGGACCACGACGTGGCCGATCTCGCCGCCGTAGCCGTGGGCGCCGGCCTCGATCCGGCCGCCGATGCCGATGGCGCCGGCGATGCCGGTGCCCAGCGCGATGAACAGGAAGCGCTCCACACCCCGCCCGGCGCCGAGCCGGCCCTCGGCGAGGCCGCCCGAGCGTACGTCGTGGCCGAGGGCGACCGGCATCGCCGTACCGCCCGCCCCGGCCAGGCGCTCGCCCAGCAGCTCGCGCAGCGGCAGATCCCGCCAGCCGAGGTTGGCGGAGAAGACCGCGATGCCGTTCTCCTCGTCGATCGTCCCCGGGACGGCGACGCCCGCCGCCAGCGGGGCGACGCCGAAGCGGCCGCGGCCCTCGTCCGCCAGATCGGCGGCGAAGTCGAGGATGGCGGCGACGACGGCATCAGTGCCGTGCTCCCGCCCGGTCGGTCGGCGTGCTTCGAACAGCACGGAGCCGTCCTGGGCGAGCAGCGCGGCCTTCATGCCGGTGCCGCCTACATCGAGTGCGATGACGTGCTTCACGGAGGACAGTTTCCCTTGGCTGGGTCGGAGAGGTCTAGTCCAGTTGTTGGATTGGTCTGGTCCAAAGTAGGTGAGCTTTGTCGCAGAACCATGTGGTGTGCGGCACTTTGCGGGGTCCGGGAGGGGGCGGTTTGGGCGTCGTTCCATTGCGCATCGTGCAATGACCTCCGCACTTCGATAACTACCCGGCGGGGACGGCCCACAGGTGTGGACCACTGTGCGGTGCGTTTGGCAGTGTGGCCGCCTCCCCCTGCCGGATTCCCCCGTCCGGCTCCCCCGCTCGCTTTTCACCCCCAGAAGGCGGTACCCGCGTTGATCAGGCGCGCCCAGGCCCCCACCCGGCTGCTCGGCACCGCGCTGGCCGGAGCGCTGCTGCTCACCGGCTGCGGCGGCCAGGACGACAAGACCGTGACCCTCAAGCTGGTGGCGGCCGACTACGGCGAGGACGCGGGCACCAGCTCCAAGCTGTACTGGGACGACGTCGCCCGGCGCTTCGAGGCCGCCAATCCGGACATCCGGATCGACGTCGAGGTGACGAGCTGGACCGACATCGGCAAGCGGGTCGACGACCTGGTCGCCGGCGGCAAGTCGCCCGACCTGCTGCAGACCGGCGGCTTCGCCGACCAGGCGGTGGCGGACCGGCTGTACCCGGCCGGGGACGTGCTCTCGCTGGAGACCCAGGCCAACATCATGGAGTCGTTCGCGCACGCCGGGCAGGTGCTCGGGACGCAGTACGGCATTCCGTTCGTCTCCTCGTCCCGGGTGCTCTTCTACAACAAGGCGGTCTTCCAGAAGGCCGGGATCACCCAGCCGCCGGCCACCTGGAACGAGCTCCGGCAGGCCGCCGAGAAGATCAAGGCCAAGGTGCCCGGGGTCACCCCGTACGGGCTGCCGCTCGGCCCGGAGGAGGCTCCGGCCGAGTCGATGCTGTGGACGCTGAGCGGAGGCGGGAGCCTCTCCGACGACGTCGGCAACTACACCATCGACAGCGCGGAGAACCAGGCCACCTTCAACTGGCTGCGGACCAACCTGGTTGACACCAAGCTGACCAACCCCGACCCGGGGAAGACCAACCGCACGCCGATGTTCACCGACTTCGCGGCCGGGAAGGTCGCGATGCTGAACGGGCACCCGACGCTGCTGCGGATGGCCGCCAAGGGGAAGATCGACTTCGGGACGGCGCCGATCCCGAAGAAGGACGGGCTGGCGAAGACGGGCAGCCTCGGGGTGGCCGACTGGATGATGGCCTTCAAGGCCAACGGGCACCGCAACGAGATCCGCAAGTTCCTGAGCTTCGTGTACGCGAAGGACAACCAGCTCAAGTTCGACGAGACCTACAACCTGCTGCCGGTCACCCAGGACGCCTTCACCGAGGTCACCAAGGGCGGCAAGCACGAGGACCTCAAGCAGTTCGCGACCGGGCTGACCAACGCGAGCTTCTACCCGTTCGGGGACCCGGCCTGGGCGGACGTCAGCAACCGGATCAAGACGGGGATCGGCGGGGCCGTGACGGGCGACGCCAAGCAGGTGCTGGAGGGGCTCCAGGAGGCCGCGGTCAAGGAGGCGGCCCGGGTCCGCAAGTGACGGATCCCGGGCCGGCGGGCGGGTGCGGCGCTCGAAGGGCGGTTCAGAGGGTGATCGCGTAGGCCTTGCGGAGGGTCTCGTGGACCGTCCAGGTGGTGCGGTCCCCGGCCCGCAGCACGGCGCAGTCGCCCGGACCGACCTCCAGCGTCGGGCCGCCGTCGATCTCGACGGTGGCCCGGCCGCTGAGCACCACGAACATCTCGTCGGCCTCGACGTCGGTGACCACCCCGGGGGTGATCTGCCAGATCCCGCGCAGCTGGCGGCCGTCGGCCGACTCGGAGAGCACCCGGCCGGAGACCTCGGGGGTGCCGGAGACGATCTGGGCCGGGTCGAGCGGATCGGGTTCGAGGTCGGCGGTCGGGATGTGCACGGCGAAGCTGGGCGTCATGGGGCGACGCTAACCCGGGCGCGGGAGCGGCGGGGGGCGCAAGGTGTGTCGGGTCCCCGGGGGAGAATGACACTCCGTAGTGGTGGACGGAGGTGGCGCGCGGATGGACGCGGGTGCGGACGGGCTCGACGAGCGGGACGTGGCGGTGCTGGAGCTGGAGGGCCGGCAGTGGCGGACGGCCGGGGCCAAGGAGCGGGCGATCCGGGAGGAGCTGGGGCTCTCCGGCACGCGGTACTACCAACTGCTGAACGCCCTGCTGGACCGGCCGGAGGCGCTGGCGCACGCGCCGGTGCTGGTGAACCGGCTGCGGCGGGTCCGCGAGGCGCGGCGGGCGGCCCGGTAGTCCACGGGGCGGGCGCCCCGCGCGGGCCCGTTCGGCGCGGGCGCTCGGTCGGGTCCGGGCGGTCGTTCGGGCGTGGGCAGTCGGTCGGGTGCCGGCGCTCGGTCAGGTCCGGGCGGTCGTTCGGGCGCGCGTGGGAGGGTCGGGCCCGGGAGGCTGGGTAGGGTCCGGACATGGCTCTTGAGGAGATGGCGAAGCCGGGGACCGAGGCCGGGCGGACGGGGCTGGAGGCGATCCTCCGGGCGCCCCGGGAGGCGGTGGTGGCGCTCGACTTCGACGGCACGCTGGCACCGATCGTGGCGGATCCGAGCGAGGCGCGGGCGCATCCGGGGGTGGCCGCCGCGCTGGCCGGACTGGCCCCCGGGGTCGGGGCGATCGTGGTGGTGACCGGTCGGCCGGCGGCCCTGGCGGTGGAGTACGGGGGTCTCGGCGCCGTCGCGGGCCTGGTGGTGCTCGGGCACTACGGGGCCGAGCGCTGGGAGAACTGCGAGCTGACGGCCCCGTCGGCGCACCCCGGAGTGGCGGCGGCGCGGGCCGCGCTGGACGGCGCGCTGGCGCGGGCGGGGGCGCCGGCGGGCACGTGGGTGGAGGACAAGGGTCGCTCGCTGGCCGTCCACACCCGGCGGACGGCGGCACCGGAGGAGGCGTTCGAACTGTTGCGCGCGCCGGTGGCGGCGCTCGCCGCCGAGCACGGCCTGGTGGTGGAGCCGGGACGGCTGGTGCTGGAGCTGCGCCCCCCCGGGGTGGACAAGGGGGCCGCGCTGACCGGCTTCCTGCGCGAGCGGGCCGCCCGCGCGGTGCTGTACGCGGGGGACGATCTCGGCGACGTGGCGGCCTTCGCGGCGGTGGAGAAGCTGCGGGGGGAGGGCCTGGCCGGGCTGCTGGTGTGCAGCGGGACGGTGGACGGCGACGCGCCGGTGCGCGAACTGGCCGACCGGGCCGACCTGGTGGTCGCCGGTCCGGCCGGGGTGGTAGAGCTGCTGGAGGCGCTCGGAGCGGCGCTCGGCGACCGGTGACCGGTGACGCCCACCGGCCGGCGCGGCGGCGTCAGCCCAGGGCCGCCAGCTGATCGAGGAACCACTGCTGCGGCGGCAGCGCCGTCGCGGCGGCGGCGAGGCGCTTGGTGCGGTCGGCGCGCTCGTCGGCGGGCATGGTGAGCGCGGTGTGCAGGGCCTCGGCGGTGGCGATGACGTCGTAGGGGTTCACCGTCAGGGCGTCCTCGGCCAGCTCGGCGTGGGCGCCGGCCTCGCGGGAGAGCACCAGGGCGCAGCCCTGGTCGGAGACCACCGGGACCTCCTTGGCGACCAGGTTCATGCCGTCCCGGATCGGGTTGACCAGGGCGACGTCGGCCAGCCGGTAGGCCGCGAGCGAGCGCGGGAAGTCGTCGTCGACGTGCAGGATCAGCGGCTGCCAGTCGGCGGTGGCGAACTCCGCGTTGATCTCGGCGGCGAGGCGCTCGACCTCGGCGGTGTAGGCGCGGTACTCGGCGAGGTCGGTGCGGGAGGGGTAGGCGAAGGCGATGTGGACGACGCGGTCCCGCCAATCGGGGCGGGTGCGGAGCAGGTGCCGGTAGGCCTGGAAGCCGCGGACGATGTTCTTGCTCAGCTCGGTGCGGTCGACCCGCACGACGGTGCGGCGACCGCCGACGGCCTCGCGCAGGGTGGCCAGGCGCTCGCCGACGTCCGGCCGGTGGGACCGCTCGCGCAGGAAGTCGGCGTCGGCCCCCAGGGCGTGGACGCCGAGCCGGGTGGTGCGGCCCGCGACGGTGACGGTGAGGGCCTCGCGGTCGACGGTGGCACCGAGGACCGCCGCGCAGCAGTCGGCGAAGGCGAGGGCCCAGCGGCGGGTGAGGAAGCCGGCCCGGTCGGCGCCCAGGATGCCGGTGAGCACGCTCGCGGCCACGTCGTCCGGCAGCAGCCGGAAGTACTCGGGCGGGGCCCACGGGGTGTGCGAGAAGTGGCCGATGCGCAGGTCGGGGCGGGCGGTCCGGAGCAGGGCCGGGGCCAGCGAGAGGTGGTAGTCCTGGATCAGTACCGCGGCCCCGGGCGCGGCCTCGGCGGCGAGGGCCTCGGCGAAGGCGGTGTTGTAGGCGGTGTAGGCCTGCCACTCGGTGCGGAACTCCGCGCCGAAGGAGGGTGCCGTCGGGGTGGCGTAGAGCAGGTGGTGGACGAACCAGAGGGTCGAGTTGGCGACGCCGTTGTAGGCGCGGGCGAAGGTGTCCGGGTCGATGTCGAGCATCCGGACGGCCTGTCCGCCGACCTCGTGGCCGGCGCGGTCGAGGCGGCCGTCCGGAGCCTCCCGGGCGGCGCGGCGGTCGGCCTCGCCCAGGGCCGCGCAGACCCAGACGGCGTGCGGGTCGTCGATCGCGGAGAGCCCCGAGACCAGCCCGCCGCCGCCCCGGCGCAGGGTCAGGGTGCCGTCGTCCCCGGTGCTGAACGACACCGGTCCCCGGTTGGAGGCCACCAGTACGGCGGCGGAACCGGTCGCACTCGAACGTTCGGTCGTGAGATCGCCCATGGTTGGTACGTTGCCGTGGGTCCGGCTCGGCAAACCCCCGCCGGTGGTTTCCGGCCGTGTCCTGCGGCCTAGCCGAGGTGCCGGTTCGCGTACTCGGGGACGGTGTGCATCGGGGGCCGTTCCACCGCGGTGACCGGGTGGGTGTGCGCGGTGAAGGCGCGGGTCCGCGGGTCGCGGGTGAACTGGGTCAGCAGCGGGTGGACCAGGTCGGCGGAGGCCTTCAGCCGGTGGGTGCGGTCGAGGCGTTCCAGGGCGGTGCGGTAGATGGTGGCGGCCATCCGGCCGAGTGCCTGGCCGTCCTGGTGGCGGTGGTGGCGTACGCCCACGTCCACCTGGGCGAGGGCGTCCAGGCCGGCGAACTCCAGGGCGTCCACCAGGAGGCCGAGTTCGACGCCGTAGCCGGTGGGGAACGGCAGCCGTTCGAGCAGCGAGCGGCGGGCCGCGTACTCGCCGCCGAGCGGCTGCACGAAACCGGCGAGTTCCGGCCAGTGCAGATTGAGCAGGGGGCGGGCGACCAGCTCGGTGACCCGCCCGCCGCCGGACGGGACGACGGCGGCGTCCGGGCCGTTCGACGCCACTTCGAGCGGACGGTCGTACATGGCCTTGACCAGCTGGATGTCCGGCTCGGTGAGCAGCGGGCCGATGATGCCGGAGACGAACGCGGGGTCGAAGGACCGGAGGTCGGCGTCGACGAAGCAGACGATCTCGCCGCTGGTGACCAGCAGCGAGCGCCAGAGCACCTCGCCCTTGCCGGGGGCGGCGGGCAGCCGGGGCAGGATGTCGTCGCGGTGGACCACCCGGGCGCCCGCCTCGGCGGCCGCGGCGGCCGTGCCGTCGACGGATCCGGAGTCGACGACGACGAGCTCGTCGACCAGCGGCAGGCGTTCCATCAGTTCCCGGCGCACGGTGCGGACGATGTCGCCGACGGTGGCCTCCTCGTCCAGGGCGGGCAGCACCACGCTGACGGTGCCGGCCGGGCCCGCCGCCTGCTTGGCCTCCAGCAGGGCGCGCACCGGGCGGTCGGCCGCGCTCCACGAGCGGCGACGCAGCCAGGACGCCGCCTTCGGGAGGAGTGCGGGAGTCGGTTCGGCGGGCACGGAGCTCTCCTCGGCGGATCGGGGCGGATCGGGGTGGGACGGGGCATCTCGCGTGGCGGACGGTCCCGTTCAGGGTTGACGCCTTCGGATACAGTCTTCGTACAGCGATCGGACCTTCGCACGCCGGGGTCACCGCTGAGCAGGACCACAACTTCACAGAGCTCATCCAGAGGGACTGAGGGAACGGCCCGTTGACGTCCCGGCAACCTTCTCGCACGGCAGGCTTCGGCCCCGGCGGGACAGGTGCCAATTCCGTCCTGTGGCGCGCCCGCGTCACGGGGAAGATGAGGAGAGAGGCCTCCGCCATCATGGCTACCACTGCGACATCCCCGTCCGGCTCCGCGACCGCGACCGTCGACCTCGGCCCCGCCGTCGCGCTGTCCTGTCGGGAGTGCGGCACCCGGTTCCCGCTCGGTCCCAGCTTCGCCTGTGTGGAGTGCTTCGGGCCGCTGGAGATCGCCTACGACTTCGGCAGCGAGGGCGCGGAGGAGCTCCGCAAGCGGATCGAGGCCGGTCCGGCGTCGATCTGGCGCTACGCGCCGCTGCTGCCCGTCCCGGCCGATGTCGCCGGCAAGCCGAACCTCAACCCGGGGTGGACCCCGCTGGTGAAGGCGGACAACCTGGGCCGCGAGCTCGGTTTCACCGCCCAGCTGCACATCAAGGACGACTCGGGCAACCCGACGCACTCGTTCAAGGACCGCGTGGTCGCCTGCGCGATCGAGGCGGCACGGGCGTTCCACTTCACCACCCTCTCCTGCTCCTCGACCGGCAACCTGGCCGGTGCGGTGGGCGCGGCGGCGGCCCGGGCCGGCTTCAAGTCCTGCGTGTTCATCCCGCACGACCTGGAGCAGGGCAAGGTCGTCATGGCCGGTGTCTACGGCGGCGAGCTGGTCGGCATCGAGGGCAACTACGACGACGTGAACCGCTTCTGCTCGGAGCTGATCGGGGACCCGGCCGGTGAGGGCTGGGGCTTCGTCAACGTCAACCTGCGCCCGTACTACGGCGAGGGCTCCAAGACGCTGGCGTACGAGATCTGTGAGCAGCTCGGCTGGCGGCTGCCGGAGCAGATCGTCATCCCGATCGCCTCGGGCTCGCAGCTGACGAAGATCGACAAGGGTCTGCAGGAGCTGATCAAGCTGGGCCTGGTCGAGGACCGCCCGTACCGGATCTTCGGCGCCCAGGCGGCGGGCTGCTCGCCGGTCTCGGCGGCCTTCAAGGCCGGCCAGGACGTGATCCGCCCGGTCAAGCCGGACACCATCGCCAAGTCGCTGGCGATCGGCAACCCGGCCGACGGCCCGTACGTGCTGGACATCGCCCGCCGCACCGGTGGGGCCGTCGAGGACGTCACCGACGTCGAGGTGGTGGCCGCGATCAAGCTGCTGGCCCGGACCGAGGGCATCTTCGCCGAGACCGCGGGCGGGGTGACCGTCGGCGTGCTGAAGAAGCTGGTCGAGACCGGGCAGCTGGATCCGGCCAAGGAGACCGTCGCGATCAACACCGGGGACGGCCTGAAGACGCTGGACGCCGTCTCCGACTCCGGGATGACCGCCGTCATCCGCCCGACGCTGGCCTCGTTCCGCGACGCCGGCCTCGCCTCCGCCTGACCCGCCCGCAGCCCCGTCGTACCGCCCGAGGAGACCCCCATGAGCGCCACCGTCCGCATCCCGACCATCCTGCGCACCTACACCGGCGGCGCCGCCGAGGTGGCCGCCGAGGGCGCCACCCTGGGCGACGTCATCGCCGACCTGGAGAAGAACCACGCCGGGATCGCCGCCCGGATCCTGGACGACGCTGGCAAGCTGCGCCGCTTCGTGAACGTCTACGTCAATGACGACGACGTCCGGTTCGCGGAGGGTCTGGCGACCGAGATCAAGGACGGCGCGAGCGTCTCGATCATTCCCGCGGTGGCCGGCGGCTGCTGATCCGTCCCTTTCCGGCCGGGTCGTTCACCGGCCGGGCCGTTTCGACCAGGCCGTTCGCGCGTACGGAATTCCGTTCTTCGTACGCGCGGGCGGCCTGTCGTCGCATTCCGGCGGGAATATTTCGGGGTCCGGGGGAGTAGAGTGTCGCTTGTCCGGGAAGAGGGCCGCCCCTCCCCCCTCGCTCCGGTACTCGAATCGTCCGCGCCCGTACCGCCGGTGTCTGTCCGGCCGCTGAGACCGGCGCCGGGGCCGTGACCGTGAAACATGTCAGGCCGATGTCAGAATTCTCGAAGGCATTTGAGTAATTCGTCCGCTATGTCCGGCGTGAAATGCCGATTTCCTCCCGCTTTGGCCCGCCCTGTCCCTCGGGAGGCCGCCTGAATTCCCGGTGGTTGGCCCTGTTGCAGAGGGCGTCGATCCGGATACATTCAGCCGCGGTCGACGCAATCACCCGCTCACCGGATGCCTTCCGGTGGTCTCCGCGGAGGATTGCGGCGGGCACGGCTGCGCCCAGGGGGGGTTCCCCGGGCCGGCCTCCACCAGACCCGGGTCCGCGACCTGCGGGCGCGTGAAGGGCCAGCACAGCACTAGGGGAGTTCGGAATGGCTCAGGGCACCGTCAAGTGGTTCAACGCGGAGAAGGGCTACGGCTTCATCGCGGTCGACGGTGGTGCGGACGTCTTCGTCCACTACAGCGCGATCCAGATGGACGGCTACCGCACCCTTGAGGAGGGCCAGCGGGTCGAGTTCGAGATCTCTCAGGGGCAGAAGGGCCCGCAGGCGGACATGGTCCGCGCGGCGGTCTGACCTTTCCGACCCCAGGAGTTCGGCTCGGCCCTATCGGCTGGTGCGCCTCTTGCTTCACGACGGGCCCGTACGACACATGTCGTCGGGCCCGTCGGCATGTCCGGCGCGGGGTCCGGGGGCGGGCCCCGTCGCGGACCCGTCGGCAGGTCCGGCGCGGGGTCCCGGGCGGCCCCCGGGGCGGCTCCGTCGACATGGCCGGCACGGGGTCGCCGAGGGGGCTCCGGGAGGTCGGAGACGGCCGCGCGGGGGCGGCCGGCGGGGGTGGGCGCGGCTCGCGGTTTGGGCGATTGGGCTTGCACTCGCCTACCCGGAGTGCTAATCATTGGCGTTAGCACTCACAGTGTGAGAGTGACAGCGGACCGGGTCGGTGAGGCCCCCGGGAGCGGTAGGGGAAAGGACCCCCGCACACCAGGGCCGTCCGTCGCGGGCACCCCTTGGTCCGAGCAGTCGACCGTGTCCCGGAGGACCACTTCTGATGGCCAAGATCATCGCCTTTGATGAGGAAGCTCGCCGCGGCCTTGAGCGTGGCATGAACCAGCTCGCCGACGCGGTGAAGGTCACGCTCGGCCCCAAGGGCCGCAACGTCGTGCTGGAGAAGAAGTGGGGCGCCCCCACGATCACCAACGACGGTGTCTCCATCGCCAAGGAGATCGAGCTCGAGGACCCCTACGAGAAGATCGGCGCGGAGCTCGTCAAGGAGGTCGCCAAGAAGACCGACGACGTCGCGGGTGACGGCACCACCACCGCCACCGTGCTGGCCCAGGCGCTCGTTCGCGAGGGTCTGCGCAACGTCGCCGCCGGCGCCAACCCGATGGCCCTGAAGCGCGGTATCGAGAAGGCCGTCAAGGCCGTCTCCGACCAGCTGCTGGCCCAGGCCAAGGACGTGGAGACCAAGGAGCAGATCGCCTCCACCGCCTCCATCTCGGCCGCCGACACCCAGATCGGCGAGCTCATCGCCGAGGCCATGGACAAGGTCGGCAAGGAAGGCGTCATCACCGTCGAGGAGAGCAACACCTTCGGTCTGGAGCTTGAGCTCACCGAGGGCATGCGCTTCGACAAGGGCTACATCTCCGCCTACTTCGCCACCGACCTGGAGCGGATGGAGGCGACGTTCGAGGACCCGTACATCCTCATCGCCAACTCCAAGATCGGCTCGGTCAAGGACCTGCTCCCGCTGCTGGAGAAGGTCATGCAGAGCGGCAAGCCGCTCGTCATCATCGCCGAGGACGTCGAGGGCGAGGCCCTGTCGACCCTGGTCGTGAACAAGATCCGCGGCACCTTCAAGTCCGTCGCCGTCAAGGCCCCGGGTTTCGGCGACCGCCGCAAGGCCATGCTCGGCGACATCGCCATCCTCACCGGTGGCACCGTGATCTCCGAGGAGGTCGGCCTCAAGCTGGAGAACGCCGGCATCGACCTGCTGGGCACCGCCCGCAAGGTGGTCATCACCAAGGACGAGACCACCATCGTCGACGGTGGCGGCGACAGCGACCAGGTCGCCGGCCGCGTGAACCAGATCCGTGCCGAGATCGAGAACAGCGACTCGGACTACGACCGCGAGAAGCTCCAGGAGCGCCTCGCCAAGCTGGCCGGCGGCGTGGCCGTCATCAAGGCCGGCGCGGCCACCGAGGTGGAGCTCAAGGAGCGCAAGCACCGCATCGAGGACGCCGTTCGCAACGCGAAGGCCGCCGTCGAGGAGGGCATCGTCGCCGGTGGTGGCGTCGCGCTGCTGCAGGCCGGTGTCGCGTTCGACAAGCTGGAGCTGGAGGGCGACGAGGCCACCGGTGCCAACATCGTCCGCGTGGCGCTGGAGGCCCCGATCAAGCAGATCGCGACCAACGCCGGCCTTGAGGGCGGTGTCGTGGTGGAGAAGGTGCGCAACCTGCCCGCCGGTCACGGCCTGAACGCCGCCACCAACACCTACGTCGACCTCATCGCCGAGGGCATCATCGACCCGGCGAAGGTCACCCGTTCCGCGCTGCAGAACGCCGCCTCCATCGCGGCGCTGTTCCTGACCACCGAGGCCGTCATCGCCGACAAGCCGGAGAAGGCCGCCGCGGCCGCCGGCGGCGGCATGCCGGGCGGTGACATGGACTTCTGATCCTCCGGGGTCGGTCGTTTCCCGATCGCACGGGCGGTTCCCCTCGGGGAGCCGCCCGTGCGGCGTTGTGTCCGGCCCCGTTTTGGGACAATGGGCGGATGGCTGCCACCGCTGACGACATCGAGACCGCCCTGCACAACGCGCGGGCGCTGATCCTGGCCGACCTGACCGCCCGCGACGTGGCCGACGCCGCCGTGGTGTCGCTGCTGGAGAAGGCGGTGACGCACCGCCGGTGGTGGCTCGAACAGTGGCCGGACGGCGCCGACTACGTCCTCGGGCTGGTCGCCCAGGACGTCCAGGACGCGCTGCTGGAGGCCTACGGCCGCTGGCCGCTCTGCACCTCCTGCGCGGCCGACGGGGACCCGCACGCGCTCGGGGTCGAGCCAGAGCTCGGGCCGGAGCCGCACTGGGTCTGCGGCAAGGAGGCCGTGGTCGTCGCACCGGTCGGCCGGCTCGCGTGATCCTGGTCGACCCACCGAACTGGCCCGGCCACGGCCGCTTCTGGTCGCACCTGGTCAGCGACGTCTCCTACGCGGAGCTGCACGCGTTCGCGGAGCGGCTGGGCGTGCCCGCCCGGGCCTTCGAACGTGACCACTACGACCTGCCCGCCCACCGGTACGCCGACGCCGTGGCGCTGGGTGCGCTGCCGGTGACCAGCCGGGACGTGGTGGCCCGGCTGACCGCGGCCGGGCTCCGTCGGCGGAAGGTCAGCCTCCGAGCGCCGTGAGCTCGGCCGCCAGGTTGGCGCGGGCGGCGGCGTCGAAGCGCTCGTGGGCGGTCGGGGTGCGGTAGAGCGCGGGCAGCTCCAGCAGCCGGCGCAGGACGTCGGCGCGCCCGGCGCGGAAGGCAGGCTCCGGGACGAATCCGTACTCCGCGCGGACCGCGGCCGCGTAGGCGGTGTACGCCCGCGGCTCGCCGCCGAGGACGGCGAGGTCCGCGTCGCAGAGCACCTCGCCGTCACGGTCCCCGGGCTCGGGGCGGTGGGTGACGGTGAGCCGGACCAGGCGGGCGACCTCGGCGGTCCGCCGTTCGGACAGGCCCGCCTCGGTGAGCGCCCGGACGGCGAGGGCGGCGCTGCGCTCCTCGTTCTCGGAGCGGTCCGGGCGGTAGACCGCGTCGTGGAACCAGGCGGCCAGCCGGACGGTGTCCGGGTCCTCGGCGTGCCCGGCGAGCGTGTCCACGTGGCCCAGCACCGCCCGCAGGTGGTCGACGGTGTGGTAGCGGCGCTGCGGTTCGGCCCAGCGGCCCAGCAGGTCGTGGCCGTACGGCAGCGGATCGGCGTCGGCGCCGCAGCGGCGGAGCAGGGCGGTCCAGTCGGCGAGCAGGTCGGCCGGGACGGGTGCGGCGGGCTGGTTCGGCATGGGCCCATTGTGGTGGGTCCCGGCCGTGCGGTGGCCTTCGATCGGCGGGCCCACTGGACCGGATAGGTAGTTTGACGATATATGTAGTCCTATGACAGAACGAGCCATGCAGGAGCCGACGCTGCTTCTGCTCACCGCGCTGGCCGACGCGCCCAGACACGGCTACGCGCTCATCCAGGAGGTTTCCGCGATCTCCGAGGGCCGGGTGAAGATGCGCACCGGCACGCTCTACGGCGCGCTCGACCGGCTGCTCCAGCAGGGCCTGATCGAGGTCGCCGCCGAGGAGGTCGTCGACGGCCGGGCCCGGCGCAGCTACGCGCTGACCAAGGACGGCCGCGCCGCGCTGGCGGCCGAGGCGGGGCGGCTGCGGGCCGTCGCCTCCGAGGCCGAGCGCCGGCTGTCCGTCATCCTGCCGAGGATCATGGGGGCCTTCGGATGAGCATGCAGACCATCGACCGGCCGGTCGCGCTGCGGGCGGCGCTCCAGTTCTATCCGGCCCGCTACCGCCGTGAGCGCGGTGACGAGCTGGCCGCCGTCTTCGCCGACAGCACGGCGGAGGCGGACCGGCCCACCCTGATCCGGGAGGCGCTGGACCTCGCCGCGTACGGACTGCGGTTGCGGGCCCGGCTGACCTCGGCCTCGACGGCCGGCCGGCTGCTGGCGCTGGCCGTTCCGCTGGTGGCCGGTACCGCGGCGGGGGCCGGCCTGTTCCCGTGGATCAGCAACCCGGACCTGATCGCCTGGCAGCTCGACGGCCCGCGGGCCTCCTCCTTCATGGTGCTGACCGTGTTCGCGCAGCCGGTGGCCACCCTGCTGCTGGCGGTGGCCGCGATGCTGGGGCAGTGGAAGGCGGCGCGGCTCCTCTCGCTGGCGGTGATCGGCGCGGGCCTGCTGAACCTGGCGGACTCGCTCTCGATCCCGGCGCCGGTCTCGTCGGCGCTCGACTGGTGGTGGTTCTTCTACAGCTGCACCTCGGCGATGCCGTTCGTGCTGGCCGGGCTGCTGGTGCTCGCCGCGCCGGCGGACCTGCTGGAGCGGCCGACCTGGCAGACCAGGGCACTGGTGCCGCTGGGGGTGGCCGGCGGTCTGCTGGTGGTCGCGGCCCAGGGCAACTACGACACCCGCTACCTGATGGACGACCCGTGGGCCGCCCTGCTGCTGGTGGCTCCGCTGCTGCTGGTGGCCGCCGCCGCGCGCGGCTGGCTGGTGCCGGCGGCGATCGGCCTGGCCCTGCTGCCGCTGACCGTTTCGTTCAGTCTCTTCAGTCTCTGGGAGTCGGCCGGTGGGATCTGGAACCTGCTTGCGGTCGGCGGGGCCGGCGCCGCGTTCGTGGCGGTGGGCGGGCTCGGCTGGCGTGGTCTGGAGAGCATGCGCCGGTCGGGGGCGTGACCGATCGGCCGCACGGGTCTCGCCCGGGGCTTCGGGATGTGGCAGGCTGTCTGATATGTCTAGACCAATTTTCGAAGTCATCGCGCTGACGCCCCAGGACGCCCAGGCCGCCGAGTCGGGCGGCGCCGACCGGCTCGAACTGGTCACGGACATGGCCGCCGACGGGCTCACCCCGTCGGTCGAGGACTTCGCCAAGATCCGGGCCGCCGTGGAGCTGCCGCTGCGCGTCATGCTGCGCGTCCGGGACGGCTTCGCGCCGGGCGACCTGGACGAGCTGCGGGCCCGCGCCGCCGCGCTGCGGGCCGAGGGCGCCGACGAGTTCGTCTTCGGCTTCCTGACGCCCGACGGTGCCGTCGACCTCGCGGCCACCCGGGCCGTCGCCGACGCGGTGGCGGGCTGCCGCTGGACGTTCCACCGGGCGATCGACCACAGCGCCGACCGGGCCGCCGTGCGCGCGGCCGTCGGCGCGCTGCCCGGGCTGGACACCTTCCTCACCTCCGGCGCGGCCGGCGGGGTGGACGCGGGCCGGGAGGTGCTCTCGGCCGAGCTGGCCAAGGCCGGTGAGCCCGGGTACGGGCAGCGGATCCTGATCGGTGGCGGCCTGCGGGCCGAGCACCTCCCGGGCCTGCGGGCGGCGGGCTTCGACGCCTTCCACGTCGGCGGCGCGGTCCGGGTCGACGGATGGCGGTCCCCGGTGGACGCCTCCAAGGTCGCCGAATGGCGGTCGCTGATCGATGGCTGAGCGTGAGAGCGCCGACGGCTGAGTGATCGGTGGCCGGCAGCTCGGAGCGGAGGGGACCGGCGGATCGTCCGCCGGTCCCCTCCGCAGGTGTCAGCCCAGCTGCTCGGGCAGCGGTTCGGCGTGCAGCACCGCCAGCCCCGAGACGGCACGGGTGAGCGACACGTACAGGCGGCGCAGGCCGGTCCGCTCGTCCGGCTCGCCGGCGACCACCGCGGCCGGCTCGTCCAGCACCACGTAGTCGTACTCCAGACCCTTGGCCAGCGAGGCCGGCACGAGGGTCAGCCGGGCCTCGGCACTGGTCTCGGCGCCGGGGGAGAGGTACGGCAGACCGGCCGCCGTCAGGGCCTCGGCGAGCAGCGGGACGCGCGCGTCGGCGGCGATCAGACCGGTCGATCCCTCGTGCTCCAGCGCCCGGTGACAGGCCTCGACCACCGCGTGCTCCAGCTCCCCGGCCGCGACCCGGCGGATCGTCAGCGAGCCGGGCGCCGCACGGACCGAGCTCGCCGGGGCGAGGCCCGGGGCGATCGCGGGCAGCAGCCGGGAGGCGTAGGCGATGACCTCCTCGGGCACCCGGAAGCCCTTGGTCAGCTCCTCGACGTGGGCGGCCGGCTTGCCCAGGTGGTGCAGCGCGTCCGGCCAGCTCGCCGTCGCCCAGGGCGTGGTGCCCTGGGCGAGGTCGCCGAGGACGGTCGCCGAGCCGGTGCTGCAGCGGCGGCCGACCGCGCGGTACTGCATCGGGGAGAGGTCCTGCGCCTCGTCCAGCACCACGTGGCCGAGCGAGGCGGTGCGCTGCACCAGATCGGTCGTCTCGTCCACCAGGACGGCGTCGGCCGGCGTCCAGCGGGCGGTCCGCACCGAGCGGCCGGGCTTGGCCCAGAGCACCGCCCGCTGCTCCTCGGGGGTGAGCACGCCCTCCGCGCAGCGCGCCAGGAACTCCGGGTCGGAGAGCAGCCGGTGCACCAGCTTGGCCGGTTCGACCGGCGGCCAGCACTCCTTGACCGTCGCCTTGACCGCCGCGTTGCGGGCCACCGCGTCCTGCACCCGGTCGTCCGGGGCCTCGCCGCCCTGCTCCATCTTCAGCAGGACCGCGTGCGCGATCCGCTGCGGCAGGGCGTCCCGCGCCGCGCCGTAGCGGATGTCGCGGCCCCGCAGCTCCTCGACGATCCCGGTGAGCTCGTGCACCGGGACCCGCCAGCGGCGGGAGCCCCGCACCACCACGCAGGGCTCGGTGGGCGCGGTGATGCCCGAGCGCACGGCGCGGCGCAGCACCTCGGCCATCCGGGCGTCGCCCTTCAGCCGGGCCGCCTCGGCGGTGTCCTCGCCGCGCACCTCGACGTGCGCCACCAGCTGCTGCACGGTGGCCTGGGCCACCTCCAGCTCGCCGAGGGCGGGCAGCACCTGCTCGATGTAGGAGAGGAAGGCGTTGTTCGGGCCGATCACCAGGGTGCCCGTGCGGGCGAGCCGCTCGCGGTGCGCGTACAGCAGGTACGCCACGCGGTGCAGGCCGACGGCGGTCTTCCCGGTGCCGGGGGCGCCCTGGACGCAGACCGTACCGGTGATGTCGGCGCGGACGATCTCGTCCTGCTCGGGCTGGATGGTGGCGACGATGTCGCGCATCGGGCCGACGCGGGGCTTCTCGATCTCGGCGGCGAGCAGCGCGGAGGAGGTGTCCGTCTCGGCCGGGTCGGTGAGGTGCTCGTCCTCGTAGGCGGTCAGCTCGCCGCCGGTGTAGCCGAAGCGGCGGCGGCGCTCGACGTCCATCGGCACGGTGCGGCTGGCCCGGTAGAACGGCTGGGAGACCGGTGCGCGCCAGTCGATCACCATCGGGTCGCCGGCGGCGTCGTGGACGTGCCGGCGGCCGATGTAGAAGTTCTCCCCGCCGGACCCTTCGGACAGCTCCTCGCTGATCGCGTGCAGGTAGTCGAGGCGGCCGAAGAAGAGCGGGGTGTGCGAGAGGTCGGCCAGGGCGGCGATCCGGGCCTCGATCTGGCGGTGGAGGACGACGGCGGTCACCCAGGTGCCGGTGACGTCGCTGATGTCCAGGGACTCGACGTCCTCGCGCATCGTGCGCAGCGCGGCCCGGGAGGCGGCCAGGTGGTCGCGTTCGCGCTGGAGGGGGTCGGTGGTGGGGGTGGCGGGCACAGCGAACCTTCCCGGCTGCCCCGGATGCGGGCGCAGCGGATCGTTGGAGCTCACGGTGGGTACAGCCGACCGGTTGCCGAACGGACGGCGCCTCCCCCGGCTGCCTGCGCGACTCAGCAGGTACCACGGTTCGGGAGGGGGCAGACGAATGATCCTAGACCCGACGGCCTCGGGGTTCCACCCCGAGGGACCGGCTCCGGGCCTCGGGGCCCCCGTACACCTGGAGGACGACCTACGTCCTGCCCGGTACGGCCTTTGGGGTGATGTGTCCGGGGCGTCCGGAAACTACCGTGGAGACATGAGCACCGTACACATCACGGCGCCGCGAGTGCCGTCCCAGAAGTCCGCCCCCGCCCGCCCGGCCGGGGCCACCGCCGCGGCCGGCCCCGGCCGCCGCCGCAGCCCGCTGACCACCGCCGTCCGCAACGTCGGCATCGCCCTCGACACCGCCGCGCGCGTGGTCTTCCTCGGGCGCGACGGCGTCGAGTACTGAGCGTTCCCGGCCGTTCCCGGCTGTTTCCGGCCGGGTCAGGGCCCGGATCGGCCCGGTCGGGCACCGGTCAGAGCACGTCGTCCGCGTCGATGATGCGGTAGGCGTAGCCCTGCTCCGCCAGGAAGCGCTGGCGGTGCGCGGCGAAGTCCTGGTCGACGGTGTCGCGGGCCACCACCGAGTAGAAGTGCGCCGAGTGGCCGTCCGCCTTGGGGCGCAGCACGCGCCCGAGCCGCTGGGCCTCCTCCTGGCGGGAGCCGAAGGTGCCGGAGACCTGGATGGCGACGGTCGCCTCGGGCAGGTCGATGGAGAAGTTGGCGACCTTGGAGACGACCAGGACGCTGATCTCCTTGTTCCGGAAGGCCTCGAACAGCTTCTCGCGCTGGGCGTTGCTGGTCTCGCCCTTGATCACCGGCGCGTCCAGCACCTCGCCGAGCTCGTCGAGCTGGTCGATGTACTGACCGATGATCAGTGTCTGGTCCTTCTCGTGCTTCTTGACCAGTGCCTCCACCACGCGCCGCTTGGTCGCCGTGGTGGCGCAGAACCGGTAGCGCTCCTCGGGCTCGGCGGTCGCGTAGGCGAGCCGCTCGGAGTCGGTGAGGGTGACCCGGACCTCGCAGCAGTCGGCGGGCGCGATGTAGCCCTGCGCCTCGATCTCCTTCCAGGGGGCGTCGAAGCGCTTGGGGCCGATGAGCGAGAAGACGTCGCCCTCGCGGCCGTCCTCGCGGACCAGGGTGGCGGTCAGGCCGAGCCGGCGGCGCGCCTGGAGGTCGGCGGTGAACTTGAAGACCGGCGCGGGCAGCAGGTGGACCTCGTCGTAGACGACCAGGCCCCAGTTGCGGGCGTCGAAGAGCTCCAGGTGGGCGTAGACGCCCTTCCGCTTGGTGGTCATCACCTGGTAGGTGGCGATGGTGACCGGGCGGATCTCCTTGCGCGTCCCGCTGTACTCGCCGATCTCGTCCTCGGTGAGCGAGGTGCGCTTGACCAGTTCGTGCTTCCACTGGCGCGCCGAGACGGTGTTGGTGACCAGGATCAGCGTGGTCGACTTGGCCTCGGCCATCGCCGCGGCGCCGACCAGCGTCTTGCCGGCGCCGCAGGGCAGCACGACCACGCCCGAGCCGCCGTGCCAGAACCCCTCGACGGCCTGGGCCTGGTAGGGGCGCAGCTGCCACCCGTTCTGGTCCAGCTCGATCGGGTGCGCCTCGCCGTCCACGTACCCGGCGAAGTCCTCGGCCGGCCAGCCGAGCTTGAGCAGCACCTGCTTGATCTGGCCGCGCTCGGAGGGGTGCACGACCACGGTGTCCGGATCGACCCGGGCGCCGACCAGCGGGGCGACCTTCTTGGAACGCAGCACCTCCTCCAGCACGGGCCGGTCGGTGGTGGAGAGCACCAGACCGTGGACCGGGTGCTTGGTGAGCTTGAGCCGGCCGTAGCGGGCCATGGTGTCCGCCACGTCCACCAGCAGCGCGTGCGGCACCGGGTAGCGCGAGTAGGTGACCAGGGCGTCGACCACCTGCTCGGCGTCGTGTCCGGCGGCGCGGGCGTTCCACAGCCCGAGCGGGGTGATCCGGTAGGTGTGCACGTGCTCGGGCGCGCGCTCCAGCTCGGCGAACGGCGCGATGGCGCGACGGCAGTCGGAGGCCTTGGGGTGGTCGATCTCCAGAAGAAGAGTTTTGTCGCTCTGGACGATGAGCGGTCCGTCGTTCACGCGGGGAAGCCCTCCACTGGCTGACAGGTCTGTCGGGACGCAGACCCTCCAGTGTCGCGCATTCCGCGGTGAACCCGGGAGGCTACTTCCACTCGTGCACGGTGACCTTGCCGGTGCCGCCGCCGTCGGTGTCGTACTCGAAGAGCCCGACGGTGTCGTTGAGCTGGGCGAAGGACTCGGACTGGCTCTCGAAGAAGACCGCCCCGCGCCAGGCCATGGCGCCGCCGGGGCCGGTGAAGCGGCCGAGGCCGCTGCCGTGCCAGCTGTAGGTCTCGCCGCGCTCGCTCATGCCCACGCCCTGGCCCTCACCGAACAGCGTGCCGTCCGAGCGCACCTGCGACTCGTAGGTGGCGAACTCCTTGACCCCGACGCCGAGTACCTCGCCGGTCGCCTCGAACGAGACCTCGACCACGGGGGGCACGCCGTCCGTGGTGGCCAGCACCCGCCGGCCGGTGTCCTCGGTGGTCTGGGTGACTATCTGGTTGCCGAGCACGATGACTCCCTTCGCGATCCCCCTTCTTCCGGAGTACGCCGGGTACGACCGGATCGTCAACCGGTGGCAGTGACCGGGGGACCGGTCGGTCGTTGTGCCGGGCATGAACAAGTCGAAGCGCGCCCTCACCGCTCTCGCCCTCCTCGGTTCGGCCTTCGCCGCGACCGCCTCCTCCGCCGGCTCCGCCCACGCCCTCGCGGGCATCGGCGAGGGCCCGGGCGGGCTGATGGCCGCCCCCGCCTTCCTGCTCGCCGACACGGTGGGCGGCGGCAGCATGCCGATCGGCCAGGGGGACCTCGCGAAGCTGGCGGACAAGGCGATGCAGGAGAAGGCGAAGGAGCAGGCCGCCAAGCAGGGCTGAGCGCGGGGAGCACCCGCGGTCGGGCCGGCCGCTACTCCTCCAGCTCCGCCACGCCGGTGATCCGGTGCAGGGCGAACGTCCGGAGCTCGTCGGCATGGTGGTCGAAGGCGGTGACGAAGCCGCCTTCGACCTTGACCGGGTCGATGATCCGCTGGCTGGCGATGCCCTCGGCGTTCAGATAGCCGATCCACATCCGCTCACCGAGCAGGACGGCGGTCTGGAGCGAGGCGAGCGTCTCGGCCGCCGCGGTGCGGGGGAGCCGGCCCGGATCGGGCGCGGGCTCGCGGCGCACGGCGGTGGCGGCGCGGTCGCCGGCCCGGACGGCCTTGACGGCGGCGGCGAGCAGGACGTCGTCGGGTGTGGGCGGTCCGTCCGGGACCGGTGTGGGGGCCGCGCGCGGCGGGGTGCGGTGGCTGTCCGGGCGGGTGATCAGGACGTCGCCCTCGGCGGATTCGGCCGCCGGCGCGTAGCCCATGGTGCGCAGGGTGGCGAGCAGGATGTCGGGCGGGGCCTGGGCGGCCAGCACCGTCGGGGCGAGCAGGCGCAGCCGCAGGTCGGCGGAGCGCCGGTCGGCCAGTACCTCGTTCAGCAGCGCCGGGTCGTCGCAGCGCAGGTACGAGGAGGCGGCGCCGACCCGCAGGATGCCGTGCCGGCGGGCCACGTCGTCGATCAGGTAGCTGAGCGGCTGCGGTACGGGTGTGCGCGAGTGCTGCTCCAGGAAGGCCTGGAGGTCGGCGGCGCCGCGGCCGGCGTCGAGGGCGCGGCGGACCGACTCGGGGGTGAACCGGTAGACGGTGGCGCCGCCCTTGGACTCGATGTCGGCGCAGAGCGCGAGCGCCTGGGCGAGCGGGGTGAGCAGCGGGCCGGGGGCGATCGCGGTGAGGTCCGGCTGGAGGATGACGTGGTCCAGCGGCCGCGGCAGCAGCGGGGCGAGCACCTCGGCCGGATCGGCCTCGGCGGTGAGCAGCGCGCGGGCCGGGGCGGCGAGTGCGCCGCGGCCGGTGATGCCGAGCAGTTCGGCCTCGGCGAGGGTCCAGGTCGTGAGGTCGTCCCGGAGGTCGCGCCCCTGGCCGGGGGGCGCGTGCTGCGCTGCGGCGGTGGGGTGCGCGGCGGCGGTGGGGTGTCCGACGGCGGTGGGCGGCGCGGTGATCGGCCCGCCGCGCAGCGGGCGCTGCCACCGCAGGGTGGGCAGCAGCTCCTCGGCGGTGGCGGGGGTGCCGGGCGGCAGCTCGGCGAGCAGGGCGAGGGCGGCCCGGCGCACGGACGGGGCCAGCGTGCGGTCGAGTTCGGGGCCCAGTGCGGCGCGCGGCTTGCCCTTGCCGTCCGGGCCGCCGGCCAGGGCGGGGACGCGGGTCGCGGCCAGCCAGCTCGCCGCCAGCAGGGCCCAGCGGTCGGCGGTGTCCTGCTGGAGCCAGGTGTCGTACGCCGGGGTGGGGCACCAGCGTTCGTCGGCCTCGCCGTCGGGGGCCAGCAGTCCTGCGGTGTACGCGAGTTCGAGCCAGAACGCGGCCTGCTGCTCGGTGCCCTCCAGCGCCTGGGCGGTGCGCTTGAGATCGCGGACGCCGAGGCCGCCGGCGCGCAGGGTCGGCGGGGGGTTGAGGCCCCAGAGGCCGAGCAGCTCCTCGACGGTCCGGACGGCGGTGTACGCCTGCCCGGCGGCGGCGTTGTCCACAGCCTGGGGATCGCGCCGGGCGCCGGCCGGGGCCGGTTCGGGCTGGACGGGTTCGACCAGGCGGTGGGTACGGCCGCCGCGCAGGTGTAGCGCGAGCTCCCGGGGCAGCACCACGCTGCCGGGACTGCTCGGCAGCAGCAGACCGCGGGCCAGCAGCCACTCCACCGGGCTCTGCGCGTCCTCGGCGGTGACCGGGCGGGTGGCGTCCGGGACGGTGCCGGTGGGCGGGCCCCAGACCAGGCGGTCCAGCAGGCGCAGGGCCGGTTCGGGGGCGGTGGCGAGCAGGGCGTCGCACCGGGCCCGGTCGGTGAGCAGGGCGGCGAGCGCGGCGACGGCGGTGACCGGGTCGGGGGTGGCGGGCTGCCCGGCGGAGACCAGCAGCTGCTGGATCCGGGCCGGGGACATGCCGGCGGTCGCGTCGGCGAGCGTCGGGCCGAGGCCGGTGCGGCCCGGGTTGGCGGCGGTCGGCGCCAGCGCCTCGCGGGCCGCGATGACCAGCCGCAGCCCGTTGTCGGGGCCCCAGAGCAGGGCGCGGTCGCGCAGCGTGGTGAGGGCGCGGGGCAGGGCGGCGGTGACGGCGGCCCGGTCGGCGGTGCTCAGCGGGGTGGCGCCCGGGTGCGGTTTGACCTTGGCGGGACCGGTCAGCAGCGTGCGCACGGTGGCGGGGGAGGCTCCGTCGGGGGCGGCGGCCAGGGCCTCGGCGACCTGGAGGGTGAAGCGGTCCAGCCGCTCCAGGGCACGCAGCGCGGAGGCGCGGGAGGAGAGCCGGGCGGCGAGCTGGGTGAGGTCGCCGGGGACGGGGTTGAGCAGGTCGGGGCGGGACCGGAGCAGGGCGGCGAGGTCGTCGTCCGCGCGGCTGCGGAGCTCCTCGGCGAGGGTGCGGGGGCCGGTGGGCGCTTTGGCGGTGCGTTGGGGGCCCTGCTGTGTGGTCATTCGACCTAGGTTAGTCGCGTCGGGTGTCGGTGGGGATCCGTCGTCGGAGGGTGGTTGTGCCGCCGGCGGGGCGGTCGGCCGACGTGGCCGGAGGGCGGGACGGGCTCGCGTGGGCGGGGGCCGGGTGGGTAGCGTCTCGACCGGCGGGGATCCGCGCGGACCGGCGGCGACCCGCGAGGTTCCGCGAGGTCTTCGGGGACGGCTCGGGCGAGGCGGGGTGCTGGGTGATGGCGGACGGCGAGTGGTGGCGTAAACGCGGGCCGTGGAGCGAGCCGTCGGGCGGCGGTGCGGGCGGCGACGCGCCGGGCGGTGCGCGGGAGGCCGGTGCGGGCGGGGCCGGTGCCGGTGGTCCGGCGGACGAGGACAGCGTGTACGCGGCCGGCGCGCCGGTGGTGCCTTCGCGCCCGTCCTCCCCGCCGTCCGCGCCGCCGCGGCCGAGGGCGCCGGCCGGGCCGGGTGAACCGGGCTCGCCGTGGGTGACGGAGTCGGTCCGGGACGCGCCGGCGGACCCGGACGCCGTGCCGCCGCCGCAGCTGTACGCGTCCGCCGACGCGGGCGGTTGGGATCTGGTGATGCTCAACTTCTCCGACGGCCCGGGGGCGGCGATCAAGTCGATCCCGGAGCAACGGACGGACGACGGGGAGGCGGCGGCGGACGCCGGGACCGAGGCGCCCGCCGAGCCGGCCGACGAGCCAGCCCCGGTCAAGGGCCGCAAGGCCGGCGGCAAGGCGAAGACCGGCGGCCGCGGCCGGGGGAAGGCGCGGCCCGAGCCCGCCGGCAAGCCCCCGAAGCCCTCCGCCGCGGCCGGCCGCCGTCCGTCCCCACTGCTGCTGCTCGCCTCGGTGACGTTGGTCGGTGGCGCCGTCAGCGGCCAGATCCTGGTGATGCTGGTGGGGTGGGCCCTCGGCTACATGTCACGGCAACTGAGCGACCTGACGAGGAAGTTCGCCGTCTTCGGGATCCCGCTGGCGACGATCAGCGGTACCAGCCTCTGGTACTGGGGCCGCGCGCAGGGGCGCTGGGGCGGGGGGCTCCAGCCCGGACAGCCGGCCGGCGAGATCGCCTGGTCGGCCGCCCCCGGCGTGATCCGGCTCGCGGCCGTCCTGTCGGCGCTGTTCCTGCTGGGCATGGCGATGAAGCGGCGTGCGCAGCCGCAGGGTTGAGCCGTTCGGCGTCACGCGGGGGAGCGTCGGCCGGCACTGACGGCGGCGGTGGTGGCGGCGGTGGTGCTCACGGCGGCCGTGGTCCGACCGGGGCGTCAGCCGTCGGCGATGCTGATCCGCCGGCGGAACGTCGCCGTGGCGCCCAGGTGCTGGACGATCCAGGTGGCGACCGTGGCGCGGGTGGCGGTGCCGGCGCCGGGCAGCGGGAGGCCGAAGGAGACGCGCGGGGCGGCCGATGCCGGGCCGTCCTTGAGCATCGGCGCCCGGACCAGCGTCCAGGCGGTGTCGGAGCTGCTCAGGACCGCCTCCATCCGGGCCAGGTCCTGGTGGATCCCCCGGTAGAGCCGGTCGACCACCAGACGTGTCACGACCCTTTGGGCGAAGGGGAGATGGTCGGTCTCCAGCCCGGCCGAGGACATCGCCACGAGGTGCCCGACCCCGCCGGCCCGGGCCGCGGTCACCAACTCCCGCGCGCCGTCCGAGAAGACGGTGGTGGCCGTCCGGCCGGTGGTGCCGAGGGTCGATACCACGGCGTCCTGCCCGGCCAGCGGTTCGAGCAGGGAGCCCGGTCGGCCGACGTCCGCCCGGGCGACGCGCGGGGTGCCGTGCGCGAAGGGCGGTAACCGTTCCGGCGTGCGGGCCACCGCCGTGACGGTGTGTCCGGCGGCCAGGGCGAGGTCGACGACCAGGCGTCCGGTGCGTCCGGTGGCGCCCACCACGGCGAGCTTCATGGAGTCCTCCTCGGAGTCGGGGGTTTCGGGCGGCGGGGTGCGGTGGCCGGCGTGGGTCCGCGGTGCGGGCCGGCCTTGTCATTCAGTCAGACAGACTGTATGACTGAAATCAGTGAACCACAACCTGACCAAAGGAGCGATGGCATATGGGAGTTCGCTACCCCGACCTGGCCGGCAAGGTCGTCGTGATCACCGGCGGGAGTCGCGGCATCGGCGCCGAGACCGCCCGTGCGTTCGCCCGGCAGGGGGCGGCGGTCGCCGTGCTCGGGCGGGACGAGGCCGCCCTGGCCGCCGTCTCCGGGGAGCTGCGCGCGACCGGCGCCGACGCGCTCGGCCTGGCCGCCGACTGCACCGACGCCGCCGCGCTCGCCCGGGCGGCGGCCCGGATCGAGGACGGGCTCGGCCCGGTCGACGTCCTGGCCGCGTTCGCCGGGGGGAACGGCTACCCCGTGCCGACCGTCCGGGAGACCGAGGAGCACTGGCGGGCCGTGCTGGACACCGATCTCACGGCCACCTTCCTCACCGTGCGGGCCTTCCTGCCGGGCCTGGTGGAGCGCGGCGGCGGTTCGGTGGTCACCATGGCGTCCACCGCCGGCCGACTGCCCAGCGGCTCCTCGGCCGCCTACGCCGCCGCCAAGGCGGGGGTGCTGATGTTCACCCGCCACCTCGCCCTGGAGGTGGCGGGTTCGGGGGTGCGGGTCAACGCCCTCGCGCCGGGCGCCGTCCGGACGGAGCGGACGGCCGCGGCCATGCCGCCCGAGGTGCGGGCGGCGGTCGCCGCCGCCCACCCGCTGGGCCGGCTCGGCGAACCGGCGGACATCGCGGCGGCCACGCTCTTCCTGGCCTCCGCCGCGTCCTCGTGGATCACCGGGCAGACGCTGGACGTCAGCGGCGGGCGGGTCATCGTCTGACGGCCCCCGTCGTCCGGCCGCGCCCGTCGTCCGCCGGCTGCCGGCGCCCGGCGGCCCGGCGGCCCGGCCCGTCGGGGATACTGCCTGTTCACGAGGAGCCCGACGGCGGCGTCACCGGCGGCGGGGTGAGCGAGTGGAGGCGAGCGCGATGAGTCCCCGGCCCTACCGGATGGGACAGCGGCAGGCGGACGTGGACGGGACGCGCGCGCGGATCGTCGAGGCCGCGCGGGCCCAGCTGATCGAGAAGGGCACCCTGTCGCCGGACGCGGTGGCCCGGCGGGCCGATGTCGCGCGGGCCACCGTCTACTACCAGTTCGGCTCGAAGACGGGTCTGCTGGAGGCGATCTGCGACGCGCTCGCCGAGCAGGGCGGGATGGCCCGGATCGTCGAGGCCTTCACGCTGCCCGACCCCTGGCCGGCGGTGGACCGCTTCGTCGAGGTCATGGGCGGCTTCTGGGCGGTGGACCGGGTCTGCACCCGCAGGCTGCGCGCGCTGGGCGCCCTGGACGACGAGGTGGGCAGGGTCGTCCGCGAGCGCGACGCCCGGCGCCGGGAGGGCGCCGAGGTGCTCACCGGCCGGATCGACGGTGTGCCCGAGGGCGCGGCGGCGGTGCTGTTCGTGCTCACCGGCTTCGAGACCTACGACGCGCTGGCGGGCGAGACGGTCGGCCCCGACGGTGATCTGCGGGCGGCCGTCCCGGCCGTGACCCGCCTGGTGCGCGCCGCCCTGGGCGGCCCGGCGGCCTGACGGGCCGACCGGTCGGCCCGGCGGGTCAGTCCTGCCCGCGCTCGATCCGCAGGGCGCCGAGCAGCCCGGGGAAGGCCTGCTCGAACTCCTCGCGGCGCAGTGCGTTCATCCGCGAAGTACCCACGTAGTACTGCCGGATGAGCCCGGCCTCGCGCAGGACGTGGAAGTGGTGGGTGGCGGTGGACTTGCTGACCGGCAGGTCGATCGTCCCGCAGGCGAGGTCCTCGGCGGCGGCGTCCAGCTCGGCGACGATCCGGCGGCGGACCGGGTCGACCACGGCCTCCAGGACCTGTTGAAGGCTGATCTCCCGGAGGTCCGGGTGCGGCGGGGTGCGGTCCCGCTGTCCGTTGCGCTGCGTCGTCACCATCGTTGTCCCTGCCTCTCGCTGTCATGGTACGGCAGCCATCAAAGTACGACAGTCGTCGAAGTTTGACAGCTGACGTACTTTCCTATTCAGTGGGTGCGGCGGCGCGCACCCCGCGCCGCCGTCACCGATCGGAAGGGGGCGATGCGCGATGGCCAGGACGGTGCGGTTCCACGAGCACGGCGGTCCGGAGGTGCTGCGGCTGGAGGACGTGGCGGTCGCCGCCCCCGGTCCCGGCGAACTGCTGGTCCGGGTGGACGCGATCGGGATCAACCGGGCCGAGGTGCTGTTCCGCGCCGGCACCTACATCGAAGCCCCCCGGCGGTTCCCCGCAGGGCTCGGCGCCGAGGCGGCGGGCGTGGTCGAGTCCGTCGGGGCCGGGGTGACCGGGTTCGCGCCGGGGCAGCCGGTCAGCGTGGTGCCCGCGTTCTCGATGAACGACTACCCCGTCTACGCCGAACGCGCGATCGTCCCCGCCGCGGCGGTGCTGCACCGGCCCGCCGGGCTCGGCGCCGTCGAGGGCGCGGCGGCCTGGATGCCGTACGTGACGGCCTACGGCGCGCTGGTGGAGGTCGGCGGCCTGCGGGCGGGGGACACCGTCGTGCTGACCGCCGCCTCCAGCAGCGTGGGCCTGGCCGCGATCCAGATCGCCCACCGGGTGGGGGCGGTGCCGATCGCCACCACCCGGACCGCGGCCAAGCGGGAGGCGCTGCTCAAGGCCGGGGCGGCCGAGGTGATCGTCACCGAGGAGGAGGGCGTCTCCGAGCGGGTCCTGGCCCTGACCGGCGGCCGGGGAGCCGAGTTCGTCTTCGACGCCGTCGCCGGCCCCGGTGTGGTCGACCTCGCCCGGGCGGTCGCCCCCGGCGGCACGCTGCTGCTCTACGGCGGGCTGAGCGGCGGGCCGACCCCGTACCCGGGGTTCGAACTCGGCATGCCCGCACTGAACATGCGCACCTACACGATCCACGAGATCACGCGTGACGCGGAGCGGCTGCGCCGGGCGGAGGCCTTCGTCACCTCCGGCCTGCGCGGCGGCTCCTTCACCCCGGTGGTGGACCGCGTCTTCGGCCTCGACGAGATCGCCGAGGCGCACCGCCACATGGAGTCCGGCACCCAGCTCGGCAAGATCGTGGTCACCGTCGACCACTGAGCGGCCACGGCGCCCGACGGCCCCCCCGCGCGAAGGAGCGCGGGGGCC
>NZ_JBHYYB010000031.1:0-25910 GCF_042752535.1 Kitasatospora sp. NPDC059327
CCCCGGCCCCCTTCGGCTGCATCGACACCCCCACCCCCCCCACCCCACCCCCTCGGACTTCAAGACCACAACCAGGTCTTGAAGTCCGACGTCACGCACAACCCGAATTAACCAACAGCGTCCTCCGGAGGAGCGGCCCCCGTTCCGTACCCGCTCAGGCCCCGCCGAGCGCCCGCCGCAGCGCGAGCGCGTCGGGGGTGACGGCCGCGAGCACCTGGGCGTCGGGGTCGGACAGGACGAACAGCGCGGCGTCGCCGCTCGCGGGCGGCGCGGGCGGCGGGTGGCCGACGGTGAGCAGCTGACCGACGGCGCGGTGTCCGCCGAGGACGGCGGGTCCGTCCCAGCCGGGGGCGCCGGGGCCCAGGTCGGTCTGCTGGTCGAGCAGGAGCCGGCCGGCCCGGCGGACCGTGAGGCGGGAGGTGAGCCGGCCGGGACCGGCGGCGCGGGCCCAGTCGTGGTGGCGGCCGAGGACCTGCTCCTCGCGGTAGCGCAGCAGGGCTCCGGCGGCCAGGGTGATCCGGGTGTGCAGGACGAGGTGGCTGCCGGCGGCGGCGACCACCGGTTCGGGGCGCCAGTCGAGCCGGGCGCCCTCCCCCACGGTCAGTTCGACGTCGTACCGGGCCGGCCCCGGGCCGGGCAGGCTGATGGTCGCGGCCGCGCTGGTCACGGTGAGGGCCGCGCCGTCGGCCACCTCGACCGCGAGTGCCAGCCGGTCGCCGCCCAGCGGCGCGGCCATCGCCCCGACGATCACCACCTGGGCTCCGCCGTCCACGTCCCGGGTGCGCCGCGGGGCGAGCGGCCCGGCGCCGGACAGGACGGGCAGGGCGGTGGCGCCGCGTCCGTCCGGCTCGGCCCGGATCCTGGCCCGCGCCACCAGCGCGGCCCGGGGCGGGGCCGAGCCCGTCCCGTCGGAGCCGGTCGCGTCGGGCCCGGCCCGCCCCGTCGGGGCCGCCCCGGCCAGGACCGCCCCGGCCAGAACCGTTGCCCTGTCGGCCGTCACGGCCGGGTGCGCCAGTCGGCCAGCCGCTCCCGCACCCAGGCGGCGACCGGGGCCACGCCTTCGGGTGAGGTGAGCGCGGAGAACACGGTGGGCAGCGGGCCGCGTTGGGCGGCGGCGTCGCGGGCCATCACGTCGAGGTCGGCGCCGACCAGCGGGGCGAGGTCGGTCTTGTTGATCACCAGCAGGTCCGAGGTGGAGATCCCGGGGCCGCCCTTGCGCGGGATCTTGTCGCCGCCGGAGACGTCGATGACGAAGATCTGGTGGTCGACCAGCCCCCGGCTGAAGGTGGCGGTGAGGTTGTCGCCGCCGGACTCGACCAGGACGAGGTCGAGCGGCCCGACCGCCTCCTCCAGTTCCTCGACGGCCTCCAGGTTCGCGGAGATGTCGTCGCGGATGGCGGTGTGCGGGCAACAGCCGGTCTCGACGGCGGTGATCCGCTCGGGCGGCAGGACGGCGTTGCGGAGCAGGAACTCCGCGTCCTCGGTGGTGTAGATGTCGTTGGTGACGACGGCCAGCGACAGTTCCCCGCGCAGCAGGCGGCAGAGCGCGGCGACGGTGGCGGTCTTGCCGGAGCCGACCGGGCCGCCGAGCCCGATCCGCAGGGCGCGGCGGCGGGTGCCGCCGGTGCTGGTGTCGGTGTAGGTGTGGCGGGCGGGGGCGTCGACGGGGTCGGCGTGGTCACGATGCAAAGAGACGGACCTTCCAGGAGTGGTGCTGCTCGGCGTAGACGTCGAGCAGCGGCGCGGAGGCGGCGGGCAGCGCGTCCGGGTCCCCGCACAGGGCGGCGGTGACGGCGGCCTCGGCCACGGTGTCGAGTTCGGGAGCGAGCCGGGCCAGTGCGGCCGCGACCTCGTACGGGTCGAGGCCCAGGAGCCGGACGCAGGCGGTGGCCGGGCCGTTGACGCTCTCGTGGGCGGCGGCGGTCGCGGCCTGGACGGGGGTGAGCCCGGCGGCCAGGGCGGCGGTGCCGAGCACGACGCTCTGGTGCGCGCCGCGCGGGAACGCGGCCGCCAACCGGTCGAGCCCGGGGTGGGGCCAGGCCGCGCGGGCGGCCCGGAGCAGCTGGCGGCCGAGCCGGCGACTGGTGGCCCGGAGGGCGGGTGAGGGGGTGCGGGCGTCGGCGGCCGTGTCGAGCCGGTCGGCGTCCTGTCCGTCGGCGGCGGCCGCGGCCAGGGCGGCGGAGACCAGCCCGGTGGTGTGCAGCCGCCCGGTGAGGAAGGCCGTCATGCTCGTGGCGTCCTTCACCCGCCCGGCCCGGACGGCCGCCTCGGCGCCGCCGGAGTGGGCGTGCCCGCCGGCGGGGAAGCGCCCGTCGGCGAGCAGCAGCAGTGCCGCGAGGCCCATCAGAAGAGGAAGTACCGCTGGGCGAGCGGTAGTTCGACAGCCGGCTCGGGGGTGACGAGTTCACCGTCGATGGTGACGGCGAAGGTGTCGGGCTCGACCCGGACGTCCGGGCGGGCACTGTTGTTGACCATCTGCTCCTTGGTGACACCGCGGGTGTTCCGGATCGCGGTGAACCCCTTGGCCACGCCGAGCTGTTCGGCCAGCCGCTCGGGCAGGCCGTCCTCGATCGCGGCCGCGGCGGTGAAGTTGAGCGAGTTGGCCGCCGCCGAGCGCCCGATGGCGCCGAACATCGGCCGGGGCAGCATCGGCTGGGGCGTCGGGATGGACGCGTTGGCGTCACCCATCTGCGCCCAGGCGATCTGGCCGCCCTTGACCACCAGGTCGGGCTTGGCGCCGAAGAAGGCGGGCGACCAGAGCACCAGGTCGGCGAGCTTGCCCGGCTCGACCGAGCCGATCTCGCCGTCCAGGCCCTGGGCGACGGCCGGGTTGATGGTGTACTTGGCCACGTAGCGCCGGGCCCGGTGGTTGTCGGCCCGGCCGTCGCCGGCGAGCGCTCCGCGCCGCGCCTTCATCACGTGGGCGGTCTGCCAGGTGCGCAGGACCACCTCCCCGATCCGGCCCATCGCCTGGGAGTCGGAGCTGATGATGGAGATGGCGCCGAGGTCGTGCAGGATGTCCTCGGCGGCGATGGTGGACGGCCGGATCCGGGACTCGGCGAAGGCGAGGTCCTCCGGCACGTGCGGGCTCAGGTGGTGGCAGACCATCAGCATGTCGAGGTGCTCGTCGACGGTGTTGACGGTGTGCGGCCTGGTCGGGTTGGTGGAGCTGGGCAGCACGTTCGAGGAGCCGACCACGGTGATGATGTCCGGCGCGTGACCCCCGCCCGCGCCCTCGGTGTGGTAGGCGTGGACACCCCGGCCGGCGATCGCCGCGAGGGTGTCACCGACGAACCCGGCCTCGTTCAGGGTGTCGGTGTGGATGGCGAGTTGGGCGCCGGTCTCGTCACAGACCCGGAGGCAGGCGTCGATCGCGGCCGGCGTCGCGCCCCAGTCCTCGTGGATCTTGAAGCCGAGGGCGCCGGCCCGCAGCTGGTCGTGCATCGAGGCCCGGTTGACGGTGTTGCCCTTGCCGAGCAGACCGATGTTGACCGGCAGGCCGTCCAGCGCCGCGAAGACCCGCGCCAGGTGCCAGGCGCCGGGGGTGATCGTGGTCGCCTTGCTGCCCTCGGCCGGCCCGGTGCCGCCCCCGACCAGGGTGGTCACCCCGGAGGCCAGCGCCTCGTCCACCAACTGCGGGCAGATGAAGTGGACGTGCGCGTCGACGGCGCCGGCGGTGACGATCCGGCCGTTGCCGGAGATCACCTCGGTCTCCGGGCCGATCACCAGCGCGGGGTGGACGCCGTCCATGGTCTCGGGGTTGCCGGCCTTGCCGAGCGCGGTGATCCGGCCGTCCCGGATGCCGATGTCGGCCTTGACGACGCCCCAGTGGTCGAGCACCACGGCGCCGGTGATGACGGTGTCCGGGGCGCCTTCGGCGCGGCTGGTGCGGGCCTGGCCCATCGACTCGCGGATGACCTTGCCGCCGCCGAAGACCGCCTCGTCACCGCCCCGGCAGCGGTCCTCCTCGACCTCGATCAGCAGGTTGGTGTCGCCGAGCCGGACGCGGTCACCGGTGGTGGGCCCGTAGAGGTCCGCGTAGCGTTCGCGGGTCAGCCACAGGGCGGGGCGGTCAGTCATCGAGCGGCCCTCCCGTCTCGCCGCGCAGGCCCAGCACCTCGCGCCGGCCGGCGATCGGGACGAGTTCGACCTCCACCGGGATGCCCGGCTCGAAGCGGACCGCGGTGCCGGCGGGGATGTTCAGCCGCAGGCCGCGGGCGGCCGGCCGGTCGAACTCCAGCCCGGGGTTGACCTCGCCGAAGTGGTAGTGCGAACCGACCTGGACGGGCCGGTCGGCGGCGTTGACGACGGTCATCCGGGTGACGGCCAGACCGGCGTTGAGGCCGATCTCGCCCTCGCCGTGGAGGATCTGCCCCGGGATCGTCCGCTCGCCGTTCACTGGATCGGCCCGTGCACGGTGACCAGCTTGGTCCCGTCGGGGAAGGTCGCCTCGACCTGGACGTCCGGGATCATCTCGGCGATGCCGTCCATGACGTCGTCCCGGGTGAGCACCTCGCGACCGGAGTCCATCAGCTCGGCGACGGTCCGGCCGTCGCGGGCGCCCTCCAGGACGTGGGAGGTGATCAGGGCGACCGTCTCGGGGTGGTTGAGCCGCAGACCCCGGGCCCGACGGGAGCGGGCCACGTCGGCGGCCACGTGGATGAGCAGGCGCTCCTGCTCGTGGGGGGTGAGTTTCAAGTGCGCGCACCTTGGTGAGGGAGGTTCAGAGCGCGCGGACACGACGCTGTGCCGCGGTAGTGGCGCAAACGTAGCGGACGAACGGCCCGCCCGGGGGGCCACCTCACCGAGTCCGCCCGGTATCCCTATACGGCCGCCACCATTTCTATAACCCTATTTGCCATCAACATTGCCGGACCTTGTGCGGAAGCTCAATTCCCGCTCAGATGCTGAAACTACTGGCGAGTCTCGTAACACGCACATGAACACTGGGCCCCCTACCAGCGGAAATATCCCGCGAAGTAGGTAAACATTCAGTAATGAAATCTGTGCATAGGCCTATGAATACGCCTACTGTGTGGCAACTCTCCGCGCTCCGTCCGCCGGGGCCCCCACACCACAGAGAGATCTGGCATGGCATCCCTCAACCAGCTGTCCCCGCCGAGCACCGGCACCTCTCCCGACTCCGGGACACCCACCCACCGGTCCCTGCGGCGCGAGGTCGGCCTGATCGGCCTGCTGTGGGCCTCGGTCGGTTCGATCATCGGCTCCGGCTGGCTGTTCGGCGCAAAGAACGCGGTCATGGTCGCCGGCCCGGCCGCGCTCATCTCCTGGGGCATCGGCGCCGTCGCGATCGTGCTGCTCGCCCTGGTGCACGCCGAACTCGGCGGGCTCTTCCCGGTCGCCGGCGGTACCGCCCGCTACCCGCACTACGCCTTCGGCGGTCTGGCGGGCATGTCCTTCGGCTGGTTCTCCTGGCTGCAGGCCGCGACCGTGGCGCCGATCGAGGTCGAGGCCATGATCGGCTACGCGGGCCACTGGGAGTTCGCCAAGAGCTTCCTGAACGACAACGGCACCCTCACCACCAGCGGCTTCATCGTCGCCGTGCTCCTGATGGGCGTCTTCGTCGCGGTCAACTTCCTCGGTGTGCGGGTGCTGGCCCACACCAACTCGATCGCCACCTGGCTGAAGATCTTCGTCCCGCTGCTCACGATCTTCGTGCTCGCGCTGACCAACTTCCACGGCTCGAACTTCACCTCGCACGGCTTCGCCCCGTTCGGCATCAAGGGCGTGCTCGCCGCGATCAGCTCCAGCGGCATCATCTTCGCGCTGCTCGGCTTCGAGCAGGCCATCCAGATCTCCGGCGAGAGCCGCAACCCCAAGCGCGACATCCCCCGCGCGGTCCTCGGCTCGGTCGCCATCGGCACCCTGATCTACGTCCTGCTCCAGGTCGTCTTCATCGGCGCGCTGCCGATCAGCTCCTTCGCCAACGGCTGGGACAAGCTGGACTTCCCCGGCATCGAGGGCCCGTTCGCCGGCCTCGCCACCCTGGTCGGCCTCGGCTGGCTGGCCTGGGTGCTGTACTTCGACGCCATCGTCTCCCCCGGCGGCACCGGCCTGATCTACACCACCTCCACCTCCCGCATCTCCTACGGCCTGAGCAAGAACGGCTACGCGCCGCAGAAGTTCGAGCAGCTGGACAGCCGCGGCGTGCCGTGGTTCGGCCTGATCCTCTCCTTCGTCACCGGCGTCGTCTGCTTCCTGCCCTTCCCGAGCTGGCAGGAGCTGGTCGGCTTCATCACCTCCGCCAGCGTGCTGATGTACGCCGGCGCCCCGCTGGCCTTCGGCGCACTGCGCCGGCGCCTGCCCACCCGCGAGCGCTCCTACCGGCTGCCGCTCGGCGGTCTGATCTCCCCGCTGGCCTTCGTGGTCGCCAGCCTGATCATCTACTGGGCCGGCTGGCACACCCTGTCCCGGCTGGGCATCGCGATCGTCCTCGGCTACGGCCTGCTCGGCAGCTACGCCGCGTACGCGATCCGCAAGGGACTGCCGAACGCGCCGCGCCTGGACTGGCGCGCCGCCCAGTGGCTGCCGGTCTACCTGGTGGGCATCGGCCTGATCTCCTGGCAGGGCGGCTTCGGCGAGGGCCGGGGCACCATCCCGATGTGGTGGGACATGGGCCTGGTCGCCGCGTTCGCCCTCGCCGTGTACTTCTGGGCGATCCGGGTCGCGCTGCCGGCCGAGGTGATCGAGCAGAACATCGAGGACATCGAGGTGGTCGACGCGGGCGGCCACTGACTGTGCTGTCGCCCGCTCGGCTCCGGGCCGCTTGATCCGGTGCCGACGGTCGGCGCTCCGGGCGCCGCTCGTTCCTCGCGGCGTCCTCACTTGCCCTCCTGCCCGCCATCGGGCAGGAGGGGCCCACCCTTTCGGCACCGGCGCGGCCTTCGGCTCGGGGCGCGTCGGTGCGCGGCGGGGGTTCAGGCCCCCGGGCCGGGGTCGACACTCCCGGGGCGGGGGCTCGGACGTCCGGGCCCGGTCCCTGCGCCCGGGCCGGGGCACAGGGACCGGCGCGGCCCTACCGCTCGGGGCGAGGTGGGACCGCGTCTACAGCTTCAGCACCGTACGCAGCGCCGCCTCCACCGCCGCCTCCGGGTCCTCCGCCGCGTCGGGCGAACGCCAGGCGACGAAGCCGTCCGGGCGCACCAGCACCGCTCCGCCCGGCCGGACACCGTGCAGCTCGGCGAAGTCCGCGCCGGGCTCGGGTGCCAGGTCGTCCTCCGCGCCGGTGCCGATCCGGTAGGTGTCCAGCGGCACGGCCAGCCGGTCGGCCGCCCGGCGGGCGCCCTGGTGCCAGGCGGTGCCCTCGGGACCGGTCAGCAGCACCATCGCCTGCTCGTACAGGTCGAGGGTGGAGAGCTTGACGCCCGCCCGGAGCAGCCACTGGTGCGGCGCCCGGCTGCCGGGCTCGCCGGCCGACTCGAACGCCTCCGGGACCACCGGTCCGGCCGGGTCCGCCCCGGCCACCGCGCCCGCCGGGTAGCGGTAGCCGAGCGCCACCGCCAGCACCCCGGCCTGCCGCCCGACCCCGGGCACCACCGCGTATCCCGGGTGGCTGTGCTCGGCAGAGCGGGCGGAGGCCCGCGCCCCGGTGACCTCCGCGACCGGGCGGCGCTCCTGCCCGTACGTCTCCAGCAGCTCCGGCCCGGCCCAGCCGCAGAGCACGGCGGCCAGCTTCCAGGCCAGGTTGTGGGCGTCCTGGATGCCCGTGTTCGAGCCGAACGCGCCGGTCGGCGACATCTCGTGCGCGGAGTCCCCGGCCAGGAAGACCCGCCCGGCGGAGTACTGCCGCGCCACCCGCTCGGCGGCGTGCCAGGGGGCCTTCCCGGTGACCTCCACCTCCAGGTCCGGCACCCCGACGGCGGCCCGGATGTGCCGGACGCACCGCGCGTCGGTGAACGCCTCCAGCGGCTCGCCGTGCTCGGGGTGCCACGGCGCGTGGAAGACCCACTCCTCGTGGTTGTCCACCGGCAGCAGCGCGCCGTCGGCCTCGGGGGAGGTCAGGTAGCAGGCGATGAAGTGGCGGTCGCCCACCACCTCGGCCAGCCGCTTGGCCCGGAAGGTGATGCTGACGTTGTGGAACAGCTCGCCCTTGCCGGTCTGGCCGATGCCCAGCGCCTCCCGGGCCGGGCTGCGCGGGCCGTCCGCCGCGATCAGGTACTTCGCCCGGACCGTCCGCTCCTCCCCGGTCTCCCGGCTGCGCAGCAGCGCCGTCACCCCTTCGCCGTCCTGCTCGAAGGAGACCAGCTCGGTGCTGAACCGCAGATCACCGCCCAGTTCGCGGGCGGCCCGCAGCAGGACCGGCTCCAGGTCGTTCTGGCTGCACAGGCACCAGGAGCTGGGGCTGAACCGGGCCAGCCGGCCGCCCGGATCGATCTCCCGGAACAGCCACTCCTGCTCCTCGCCGGTCAGCGAGGGGGCCTGCAGGATGCCGTGGTTCGCGGCGAGCACCGAGGCGGCCTCACGGATCGCCGACTCGATCCCGGCCCCCCGGTAGAGCTCCATCGTGCGGACGTTGTTGCCTCGGCCACGCGGGTGACGCGAGGTGTCGGCGTGCTTCTCGACGAGCAGGTGTCTGACACCCAGTCGGCCCAGGAAGAGTGAGGCCGACAGCCCGACCAGCGAGCCGCCGACGATCAGGACCGGCACCCGGTCGTCAACCTTCGGATTCATCAATTGCTCCAGCCTGTACGGGGGTTCGCGGCCCGGCTGCGGGGCTCGGCGCCGCCCTCGGCGGGGCCTGCGCGCGCGTCGGCCCCGCTCTTGCATCCCCCGCGGCGAGTGCCTTCTGCCGCCACTTCGCCCGGATGGCCCGCATATCTCGCGCCACTCGTGGCGTCCGCGCACGATCGACCTCAGGCCTGGCCCCCACCCACCCGGGCCGACCGCCACCGCACCGTCCTCCCCCCGCCGGCCCGTCCGGACGGAAGCCGCCCGGCGCCCCCGGCGCGGGTGGCCCCGAAGCAAGAAAGTGAATCATGACGACTCTGTCCGAACCGCAGGCCGAACCGCACACCGAGTCCCACACCCGGCTCCGCGTGATGCTGATGCTGGAGATCAAGGACGGCGCCCAGCAGCGCTTCCTCGACGTGTACGAGAAGCTGCGCCACCAGGTGGCCTCGGTCCCCGGCCACGTCAGCGACCAGCTCTGCCAGTCGATCAACGACCCGAGGCAGTGGCTGATCACCAGCGAGTGGAAGGACCAGGAGACCTTCCTGAAGTGGGTGGACAGCCCCGCCCACCGCGAGATGGTCAAGCCGATGCACGGCTGCGTCAGCGACACCTTCCGCTCGCTGCGCTACTCCATCCTCCGGGAGACCTCCGCGGCCGGCGCCACCGGCACCCGCAAGCCGGTGGCCGTGCCGCCCGGCCTGCCGCGCACCGCGCCGGCCGGGCACGTCGGCCCGCCGCAGGCCGCCCCCGGCCCGGACGGGGTGGTCCGGCACGCCCTGACCTTCACCGTCAAGCCCGGCAGTGAGCACGAGGTGGCCCGGATCCTCTCCGGCTACACCTCCCCCAAGGCCGAGGTGGACGAGACCACCCGGCTGCGCCGCACCTCCCTGTTCATGCACGGCAACCGGGTGGTCCGGGCCGTCGAGGTGATCGGCAACCTGGGTGACGCGCTGCGCCACGTGGCGATGCAGCCCGAGGTCCGGGCGGTCGAGGAGGCGATCAACCCCTACCTGGAGGAGGCCCGCCAGCTGGGCGACCCGCAGGCGGCCCGCGCCTTCTTCGCCCGCGCGGCGCTGCCCGCCGAGCACCAGGCGATCGCCGGCTCCCCGGCCTCCGGCCGGCTGCACCGGCACGCCGTGCTCTACCCCGTCAAGCCGGGCGACGGCGCCGCGGTGGCCGCCCTGCTCGGCGAGCACGACAACCTGGCCACCGCCGACCCGACCGGGCCGGTCGCGGCGAGCACCGTCTTCCACCGGGAGGACGTCGTGGTCCGCCTGGTGGACCTGCGGGTCCCGGCCGAGGCCGAGCCGGCCGCCGCCCTCGGTGTGGCCGGCGAGCGCGAGGCGGCCGTCCTCGGCCGGCTGCTCGACCTCGGCCCCGAGGGCGACCTGCGGTCCGTCGCCGGCCTGAGCGCCTTCCTCGCCGCCCGCGCCATGAGCCCGGTCACCGACCGCAGCTCGCAGCTCACCTGACCGACCATCGGCCCCGCGCCGGCCCCGACACCCGAAGGAAGAAACCATGTCCACGCAGTACCCACGGATCGTGCACGTCGACGAGGCACCGGAGAACCGCCGCCGCGGCGGTGACCTGCGCGCCATGCTCACCCCGACCACCTGCGGCGCCACCAGCGGGTTCATGGGCCTGGCCATCGTGCGGCCCGGCGAGCTGATCGGCGAGCACTACCACCCGTACTCCGAGGAGTTCGTCTTCGTGGTCTCCGGTGACCTGGAGGTGGACCTGGACGGGGTGACCCGCCCGCTGAAGCCCAACCAGGGCCTGATGATCCCGATCGACATGCGCCACCGCTTCCGCAACGTCGGCGACACCGAGGCCCGGATGGTCTTCCACCTCGGCCCGCTCGCGCCCCGCCCGGAGCTCGGCCACGTCGACACCGAGGAGACCGACGGAGTGACCTCCGGCCCTCCGGAACACGCCAAGGTGGCTTCATGACACGGCGGGTCGCCGTCACCGGGATCGGCATCGTCGCGCCCGGCGGCGTCGGCGTACCGGCCTTCTGGCACCTGCTCACCTCCGGCCGGACGGCGACCAGGGGCATCACCCTGTTCGACCCCACCGGGTTCCGCTCCCGGATCGCCGCCGAGTGCGACTTCGACCCGGCGGCGCACGGCCTGAGCCCGGACGACGTCCAACGGGCCGACCGGTACGTCCAGTTCGCGATGGTGGCGACGGACGAGGCGATCGCCGACGCGGGCCTGGACCTGGCCGCGGAGGACCCGTGGCGGATCGGCGTCTCGCTCGGCACCGCCGTCGGCGGCACCACCCGGCTGGAGCACGACTACGCCCTGGTCAGCGCCGGCGGCGCGCGCTGGGACGTGGACCACCGGCGGGCCGAGCCGCAGTTGCACCGCGCCTTCGCCCCCAGCACGCTGGCCTCCGCGGTCGCCGAGCGCACCGGTGCGCACGGCCCGGTGCAGACCGTCTCCACCGGCTGCACCTCCGGGCTGGACGCGATCGGCTACGCCTTCCAGGCGGTCGAGGAGGGGCGCACCGACATCTGCATCGCCGGCGCCTCCGACTCGCCGATCTCACCGATCACCGTCGCCTGCTTCGACGCCATCAAGGCCACCAGTGAGCGCAACGACGACCCGGAACACGCCTCCCGCCCCTTCGACGCCCACCGGGACGGCTTCGTCCTCGGCGAGGGCGGCGCCGTCCTGGTGCTGGAGGAGCTGGAGCACGCCCGGCGGCGCGGCGCCCGGATCTACGGCGAGATCGGCGGCTTCGCCACCTTCGGCAACGCGTACCACATGACCGGCCTCACCCAGGAGGGGCTGGAGATGTCCCGGGCGATCGACGAGGCACTCGGGCACGCCCGGGTGGACCGCACCGACGTCGACTACGTCAACGCGCACGGTTCGGGCACCAAGCAGAACGACCGGCACGAGACGGCGGCCGTCAAGCGCTCGCTCGGCCCGCACGCGTACGAGACACCGATGAGTTCGATCAAGTCGATGGTCGGGCACTCGCTCGGCGCGATCGGCGCGATCGAGCTGGTCGCCTGCACCCTCGCCCTGGCCCACGGCGTGGTGCCGCCGACCGCCAACTACGAGACTCCGGACCCGGAGTGCGACCTCGACTACGTGCCGCGCACCGCGCGCGAGCTGCCGCTCCGTCACATCTTGTCGGTCGGCAGCGGATTCGGCGGATTCCAGTCCGCCGTCGTGCTCAACAGAACGGGGTGAGATCCATGACGTCACGTCAGCAGGGCCGCCGGGCGGTGGTCACCGGCCTCGGCGTGGTCGCGCCGAACGGCGTGGGGGCCGACGCCTTCTGGAAGGCCACCAGGCAGGGCGTGAGCGTCCTCGACCGGATATCCCGCGAGGGCTGCGCGGACCTTCCGCTGCGCATCGCGGGCCAGGTAAGGGACTTCGACCCGCAGTCCGTGATCGACAGCCGCTACCTGGTACAGACCGACCGCTTCACGCACTACGCGATGGCCGCCGCCGACCTGGCGGTGGCGGACGCCGGGTTCGTCCTCGATCCCGACCAGCCCTTCGGGGTGGGCGTGGTGACCGCGGCCGGCTCCGGCGGCGGTGAGTTCGGACAGCGCGAACTGCAGCAACTCTGGGGACAAGGACCGCAGTTCGTCGGCCCCTACCAGTCCATCGCCTGGTTCTACGCGGCCAGCACCGGCCAGGTCTCGATCCGCGGCGGCTACAAGGGCCCGTGCGGGGTGGTCGCCAGCGACGAGGCCGGCGGCCTGGACGCCCTCGCGCACGCCGCCCGCGCCATCGCGCGCGGCACCGACGCGGTGGTGGCCGGCGCGGCCGAGGCCCCGCTGGCGCCGTACTCGATGGTCTGCCAGCTCGGCTACCCCGAGCTCAGCCTCGCCGAGCGGCCGGACCGCGCCTACCTGCCGTTCTCCGCCGCCGCGAACGGCTTCGCCCCCGCCGAGGGCGGCGCGATGCTGCTGCTGGAGGACGAGGAGACGGCCCGCCGGCGCGGTGCCACCGTCCGGGCGTACCTGGCCGGGCACGGTGCCACCTTCACCGGTGCCTCCCGCTGGGCGGAGTCCCGGGAGGGGCTGGCCAACGCCATCCGGATCGCGCTCGACCAGGCCCGGATCGCCCCGGAGGAGGTCGACGTGGTCTTCGCCGACGCCCTCGGCGTGCCGGCCGCCGACCGTGCCGAGGCACTGGCCCTGGCCGATGCCCTCGGCCCGTACGCCGAGCGGGTGCCGGTGACCGCCCCCAAGGCCGGCACCGGGCGGGCCTACTGCGGCGCGCCGCTGCTGGACACCGCCGCCGCGGTGCTCGCCATGGAGGACGGCGTCGTGCCGCCCACCCCCAACGTCACCGAGGTCTGCCACGACCTCGCCCTGGTGACCGGCCGTGCCCGCCCGGCCGAGCTGCACACCGCGCTGGTGCTCAGCCGCGGGCTGATGGGCTCCAACTCCGCACTGGTGCTCCGGCGCGGCGACCGGCCCTGACCGAACGACCGCTTCCGCAACGAACTGAAGGGAACATCCCGTGAGCAACACCCTCAGCCATCCAGAACTCGCCGCACTGATCCAGGCCCGGGCCGGCGTGGTCATCGACCCGCTCGACCTGGAGCGCCCGGGCGCCAGCTTCGACGACTTCGGCGTGGACTCCCTCGGTCTGCTCGGCGTGGTCGGCGAGCTGGAGAACCGGCACGGTGTGAAGGTCACCAACGGAGCGGAGTCGGCGAAGACGCCGGCCGAGTTCCTCGACCTGGTGAACTCCTCGTTCGCCACGAAGGCCGGTGCCTGAGATGCCCGGACACACGGACAACGAGATCGTCATCGCCGCTCCGCTCGACCTGGTCTGGGAGATCACCAACGACCTGGAGAACTGGCCGCAGCTGTTCAGCGAGTACGCCTCGGTCGAGGTGCTGGAGCGGGACGGCGACAGCGTGCGCTTCCGGCTCACCATGCACCCCGACGAGAACGGCCAGATCTGGAGCTGGGTCTCCGAGCGCACCACCGACCGGGCCTCGCTCGCGGTGCGGGCCCGCCGGGTCGAGCCCGGCCCGTTCGAGTTCATGGACATCCGCTGGGAGTACGCGGAGGTCCCGGCCGGCACGAAGATGCGCTGGGTCCAGGACTTCGCGATGAAGCCCACCGCGCCGGTCGACGACGACGGCATGGTGAACCACATCAACCGCAACTCGCGCGTCCAGCTGCAGCTGATCCGCGAGAAGGTCGAGAAGCAGGCGGGGGAGGTCTGAGCCGGATGCACCGCACACTGATCGTCGCCCGGATGAAGCCGGACGCCGCCCACGGCATCGCCGAGGTGTTCGCCGACTCCGACCGGGGCGAACTGCCGGACCTGATCGGCGTCACGGGGCGCAGCCTCTTCCAGTTCGGCGACGTCTACCTGCACCTGATCGAGGCGGACCGGCCGCCGGGCCCGGCGGTCGCCAAGATGGTCGGGCACCCGGAGTTCCGGGGCATCAGCGACCGCCTCACCCCGTACGTGCAGGCCTACGACCCGGCCACCTGGCGGGGGCCCAAGGACGCGATGGCGCACGAGTTCTACCGGTGGGAGCGCGGCACGGGCTGACCGCGCCGTTCCCCGCAGCGGGCCGCCCCCCGGCGCAGGTCGGGGGGCGGCCCGCCGCGTGCGGGCGGCGGTTCCGCCGGGCCCGCGCGCGGCGCCCGTCAGGGGCATTCCTTCCAGGCGAGGTGGTAGGTGGTGTTGATGCTGCCGTCGGTGGAGTCCATGGTCATGAAGCTGGTGGTCCGGGTCGGGTCGGAGGTGCCGGCGTTGACCCGGAGTTCGGTGTTGATGTTGAAGTTGCGGAGCTCTCCGCAGGGCGCCCAGACCAGGGCCGCGACGCCGACCCTGTCGGTCGCCTGCCAGTCGTCGTCGATCGGCCCGGTGAAGCGGTGGCTGAGCCGGGTGGTGTCGGGCGAGCCCTGGAAGTAGTAACTCGCCCGCTGCACCGCGCTCGCCCCCTTCTCCAGGTGCGCGAAGCCCCGGTAGTCGGTGGCGGCCACCGCGTAGGTGAAGCCCTGCGGGACGTGGACGTTCAGGTTGAGCTGACAGTTCTTCCGGGAGTCGGTGGGCTTGGAGCCGATGCCCACCTGGGCGATGTACTCGCTGTAGGTGACGGTGAAGGCCGTGTTGTCCGGGGAGACCGCGACGGCGGCGGTGCCGGCCCGGCAGCCGGAGCCGTTGACGGTGGCCACGTCGATGACGATCTTGTCCGGCGGCGGCGTGGTCCAGCCGGTGGCGGTGGTCGCGCTGCCCACGCCGGCGAGCGAGGAGCCGAGCAGCGCCGCCGCAGCGCCGCCGACGGCCATCATGCGTACAGTCACGGGGACTTCCTTCCGTTGGCCCGCCGGTTCCGGGCCGCGCACCCCCACGTGCGGGCCATCCGACGAGTTGTCGAGTACATGTCATCACTGGACGGCCGGTGCGGCCAGGGGCGCGCGACGGCGCATCGAGAGGCGCCGGGGCGGCCGGGCCCGCGCCGGGTGGTACTCCACCCGGACGGCGAGCGGCCGGGTGGTACTCCGCCCGACTGTACGGAGGCCGCGCCGCACCGCACGGCTGCCTCGGGCGGTCAAGTGGTGCGCATACGTTGTGCCGCAACGGAGGTGACCCCATGACCAAGAGCCGACGCGACATCAACTCCCTCAGCCCCGCCGAGCTCGACGACTACACCCACGCCCTCGGGATCCTGCGCGCGCGGTCCGCCGCGGACCCGTCGGACGTGACCGGCTACGACTTCCAGGCCGCGCTGCACAACGACTTCTCCGTGGGCCCGTGCGAGCACGGCACCGACCAGTTCCTGCCGTGGCACCGGGCGCACCTGTTCTACTTCGAGAAGCTCCTCCAGGAGTCCGACCCGCCGCGGACGGCGAACGTCACGCTGCCGTACTGGGACTGGCTGCACCCGCAGGCGAGCGGGAAGTTCCCGCCCGCGTTCGCGACGCCCGAACTCACCGAGAACCGCAACTCCGACCCGGTGGACCTGCCTCCCGACACCCTGACGATCGTCACGACCGAGACCGACCAGGGCTTGTTCAGCGGCTTTCCGCCGGCCCACCCGGGAGCCGACTTCGGGCGCCTCGAATCCGGCCCGCACAACTTCATGCACGGCAACTTCATCGGCGGCCTGATGGCGAACCCGTCGAGGGCCGCGCTCGACCCGATCTACTTCAGCTTCCACAGCTTCATCGACCTGCTCTGGGCCGAGTGGCAGCGGCGCAACGGATCGCCCCCGCTCACCTCGCCCGACCACACGCTGCGCGGCTTCGACTCCCAGCCCCAGCACACGACGGCCGAGTTCGCCGACACCGTGGCCCTGGGCTACGACTACGCGCTCACCGACCGGCTCAAGGCGGACTTCGGGGTCCCGGTCCCGCAGCCGGTCACCCGCCGGCTGCTGGCGACCGAGCCGTTGAGCCTGATCTCCGCGCCGAACCTGACGGCCTCACTGCGGAGCAACTCCCGGGCCACGTTCGGCCTCGCGGCGCCGCCCGCCCGGGGAGGGAAGATCGTGGTGCGGCTCGACGACCTCAAGGTCCCGGTCGCCGGCAGCTACGTGCTGCGCGCCTACCTGCACCCCGCCGACGTCGAGTTCCGCGTCGACGACCCGGCCTTCGCGAGCCGTTACGGCGTCGGCTACGTCGCGATGTGGAGGTCGCACCACGGGCCCGCCGGCGGCGACCACGCGCCCGGCCACGCCGGCGGAGCCGGGCCGCACTCCCACCACCCGGCCGAGTGCAACGCGCGCTTCGACATCACGGCCGCCCTCGACGCCTCGGACGCCGCCCCCGAGAACCTCGTGCTGACGCTCCAGTACCAGCCGTCGCCCGGCCCCTACGGGCAGCCGCAGGAAGCACCCGGGCTGCTCGACGAAGTCGCCCTGAAGGACGTCCTGTTGGAGGTGTACAGCTGAGATGCGCACGCCCGTCTTCGAACTCCACATCCAGCCCATGTTCCGGTCGATCGACCGGGCCCACATGACCTTCTTCACCGACCTCTGGGACTACGACTCCGTGGTCGCCAACGCCGACGACATCCTCTCCCGGATCGACGGCACGGGGATGCCACCGGACGAGACCGGCGGACCCTGGCCCGACGAGTGGATCGCCGTGTTCCGCCGCTGGCACGCGAGCGGCCACAAGCGCCTCCAGCTCGGCACCGCGACCTTCGCCTTCAGCCACACCGGCCCCAACAACTCCGTCACCGCGACCGGCACCCTGCCCGCCGCCGGGTTCAACGGCTGGCTCCAGCTGGAGAAGGAGACGGACACCGCGAAGACGTACGTCCTCTACTACGAGGCGCCGGACACGCCCGTCCCCGGTACGCCGCCCGCGTTCGCCCTGAAGGAGCGCTACCCCGACAGCGACACCCGCTCGGTGTTCGCGCGGGACAGCACGGGTGTGCAGCAGCTGCACTGAGCCGGCGCCGGGCCGGCGGCACCGCGGCGGCTCCGGGGCGACCGCCCCCGGGGCCGCCGCTTCCCGCCGTCCTGCGCCGGGCCGCGGGTGCCCGCGGCCGCCGGGACGGGCCCGCACGGGGCCCGGATACCGAATCACCCGGATCGCCGGGCCACTCGGGTGAATACCCCCGGGAGTCCACTCGAAGGGCGCACCGCCACGACGGTGACCGTCGTCCTCCGGTGGCAGTGGCCGCCCCGGTGGATGACGGTGGTTCAGGCGCACCCCGTGAGTCCCCTTGCCCGACGACGTGTCGGGCGGTCGCGGTCCCGCGCCGGAAGGATCGTCCCCATGCGTTCTGCACGCACGCTGCTCGCCGGAGCGGCCGTCGCCGCCGCACTGACCGTCGCCGCCCCCGCCGCCTACGCGGACGGCTCGGCCGACAAGAACCTCACCTGGCAGGAGAAGCAGGACAAGGCCGCCAGCCCGGACGGGCAGAAGACCTGGGAGGAGAAGCAGGACAAGGGCTCCTCCTCGTCCTCCTCCGAGAAGGACTACAAGGGCGGCGAGGAGCACAAGGCCGAGGAGAAGACCCCGCACGGTGGCGTGCACACCGGCGGCGGCGGCCTGGCCCTGTCCGGCGGCGGCCTCGCCTCCGGCGCCGTCCTGCTGCTCGGCGGCCTCGGTGCCGGCGCACTCGCGCTGCGCCGCGGCCGCCGCACCAGCGGCGCGGCGATCTGACCCGGCGCCGCCGCGCAGCCTCCCCGCCGTGGCCACCGCGCTGAGCGGCGGCCACGGCGGGAGCACGTGCGGCGCCGCTCCGGACCACGCGACGCGGCCCGGGCGGTGCCGTCACGGACTCCCCCGCCGGTCGCGGGCCGGCGGCCACCGGGTCGGGGCACGACCCGGTGGTCCGCCGGCACCGTCCCGACCGTCACAGGCCTGACCTAGGAGTGGAACGATGGCCGGTCCGGCCGCTGGAACGTCCCGGTTGCTGCGCGCGGGTATGGGCGCCGCGGCCGTCGGCCTGCTGCTGATCTACAACTCCGTGGACGTGGCCCCCTCGTCCGGTCCCGGACCGGGCCAGGCGGCTCCCCCGGCCGCCACCGCGAGCGCGTCCCCCGGTGACGCGGCCCCGGCCGCCAAGCCCGCCACGCCGGCCGCGCCCGGGCTGAAGCGGGCCAAGCCGACCCGGCTGCGGATCCCGCAGATCGCCGTCGACGCACCCTTCACCGAGCTGACGGTGAACCCGGCCGGGGAGCTCAACGCACCGCCGCCGGAGGACAAGAACCTGGTCGGCTGGTACCGCGACGGCGCCTCGCCCGGCGAACGCGGCGCCGCCGTGGTGGCCGGGCACGTGGACACCACCAAGGGCCCGGCCGTCTTCCTGCTGCTCAGCCTGCTCGTCCCCGGCAACAAGGTCGAGGTGCAGCGGGCCGACGGGACGGTCGCCGTCTTCTCGGTGGACTCGGTGGAGACCTTCGCCAAGAACGCCTTCCCCGACCAGCGGGTGTACGGGAAGACCGCGGACTCCCAGCTGCGGCTGATCACCTGCGGCGGCGTGTACGACAAGAAGCGCAAGGACTACCTGGACAACGTGGTGGTCTTCGCGCACCTGGAGTCCTCGCGCAAGGCCTGAGCCCGGACGTCGAGCGACCGCCGGTCCCCGCTGCGGGGGCCGGCGGTCGCTTCGGTGCGGCGGCGGTCAGCCGCGCACGGTGGCCTCGAAGGCGTGCAGGTAGGGGTTGACGGGGCGGACCTCGGCCACGTCCAGACCGGCCTCCGTCATCAGCCGCACCAGGCTCTCCTTGGAGTGCTTCGCACCGCCGACGTTGAGCAGCAGCAGCAGGTCCATCGCGGTGGTGAAGCGCATCGAGGGGCTGTCGTCGACCAGGTTCTCGACCACGACGACGCGGGCGCCCGGGCGGGCTGCCAGGACCACGTTGGCGAGGGTGCGACGGGTGCTCTCGTCGTCCCACTCCAGGATGTTCTTGATGATGTAGAGGTCGGCGTGGACCGGGATGTCGACCCGGCAGTCGCCGGGGACCAGCGCGGCCCGGGCCGCGAGGGCGCCGCCGTCGCGGAGCCGGGGGTCGGCGCCGGCGACCACCTTGGGCAGGTCGAGCAGGGTGCCGTGCAGCGCCGGGTGCTTCTCCAGCAGGCTGGCCAGCACATGGCCCTGGCCACCGCCGATGTCGACCACCGAGTCGATCCCGGTGAGGTCGAGGTACTCGGCGAAGTCCGCGGCGGACTGCCGGCTGGAGGTGGTCATCGCCTTGTCGAAGACCCTCGCCGAGTCCCCGCCCTCGCTGTGCAGGTAGTCGAAGAACTCCTTGCCGAACAGCTCGGGGAAGACGTTGCGGCCGGAGCGGACGGCCTCGTCCAGCTTCGGCCAGGCCTCCCACGTCCACGGCTCGGTGCACCAGAGGGAGATGTAGCGCAGGCTGTTGGGGGCGTCCTCGCGCAGCAGGCGGGACATCTCGGTGTGCTCGAAACGGTCGTCGCCCGTCTCGTGGAAGATGCCGTAGCAGGTGAGGGCGCGCATCAGCCGGCGCAGCGGCTTGGGCTCGGTGTCGAGCGCGGCGGCGAGGTCGGTGACGGTGGTCGGGGTGTCGCCGAGCGCGTCGGCGACCCCGAGCCTGGCGGCCGCGCGGACGGCGGCGGCGCAGGCGGCGCCGAAGACGAGCTCCCGCAGGCGCATCGCGGCCTGCGGGGTGGTGGCGGGTGCGGTGGTCATGGGCCGTCCTTCTGCAGGGGGAATGGGGCCGGGGTTCCGGGGGCGGGCCGGGCGCCGGGGCCGAGCGGCTCGGCCCCGGCCGGAGCGCCCGGAGGGTGCGGGTGGTGGCGCGGGTGGTGGCGCGGGTCAGCAGTGGCCGGCCGGCTCGGAGACCGCGCACTGGTTGCGCGCGAAGGAGTTGGAGGTGCCGGTGTCACGGTCGGCGAGGTCGGCCGGGCCGTTGCCGGCCAGGTGGTTGCCGGTGACGGTGTTGCGCGCGTTGGCCACGCCGACCACGCTGCGGAAGAGCACGATGCCGCCGGACATCGGCGAGGCACCGACGTTGTCGGACACCTCGTTCTCGCTCACCGTGGTGTCCTCGGCGCCGGTGAGCAGGATGCCGGTGCCCTGGATGGCGTCGAGGCGGGGGTTGGGCGGGCAGTACTTGTTGTTGGCGACGACCCGGTTGCGGCTGACCGTGAGCGCCCCCGCCCGGGGGACCCCCTCGTCGCCGACGATGAAGACACCGCCGCAGTTGCCGTGGATCTCGTTCGCCTCGACGCTCAGGTCGCGCAGACGGCGGACGGTGACGCCGATCCGGTTGTCGGTGAGCAGGTTGCCGCTGACCACGGTGCCGTCGGTGGTGAGGGCACCGCCCTCGCTGTCCACGGAGTTGGCGAGGAAGACGCCGGACTGGCCGTTGCGGGTCGACGCGTTGCCGCTGATCACGGCCCGGGTGGACTTCTCCTGGCTGATGCCCTGCTGTCCGTTGTCGTGGACGTGGGTGGCGCGCACGGTCATGCCGTCGGTGCCGGAGGCGTTGATGCCGTTCTTGCGGAAGCCGGTGACCGCGAGGGCCTCGATCGTCACACCGGTGAGCGGCCGGTCGTCGGCTCCGACGACGCAGAGGCCGTGTCCGGCGGTGGCGCAGGCGTTGGCGTCGGCGGCGTCACCGGGGGCGATCACGCTGTCCGGGCCGGCGCCGCGCAGGGTGAGGCCCGGGGTGGTGATCCGGACGCTGCCGAGGTAGGTGCCGGGGAGCAGCTGGACGGTGTCGCCGGGGAGGGCCTCGTCGACGGCCTGCTGAATCGATTCGCCCGGCTGGACGAGGTGCAACGTCTCCGCGGCGTGCGCCGAGGGGGCGGCGCCGAGCGCGGCCAGGGCGGTGGTGAGGGCGGTGGTGGCGGCGGCGGTGGCCGCGGCGAGGTGGTGGACCCGTCGCGTGGGCATGAGGTGATGACCTGCTTTCTTGCGCGCTCGCGGGGACGCCGGCGCGGTGACACGGAGTGTGCGGGGCATGACGGCCGGTGGGTGTCGGCCGAATCGACGCTATGGGCGCACGGGGGGCCTCGCCACCAGGGCTGGGCTGCGGGACTGACGGGGCGTCGGCCAGGTGGCGGGCCCGTCGGCGTGGCGCGGGGGGGGCGGGAGTGCGGGGGGCGGGAGTGCGGGGGCTGGGCGCGGGGTGCGGGGTACGCGGGGTGCGCGGGGTGCGCGGGGTGCGCGGGTCGAGCGTCTCCACGGTTCGGCGGTGGCCAGGACCCGCTCCACCGAGTCGCCGATCCACTACGGATCGTGACGCGGCCAGGCCCGGCCGGCCTGGAGTTCACCCCCTCGGTTCACTCGATCGTGGACGGAGGATCGGCGGTCCACGGGGTCCGTCCGCACCCGGCGGACGGACCGGACCCGCCTGGCCGCCGGACCCATCGGCGCGCGTGGCATGCTCGGGGCCATGAACACCGCCGTCGCCGCGCCGCCCACCGCGGCCGTACCGCCCACCCCCGCCGCCCGCAACCCGATCGGCGCCCATGTGCCGGTCGCCGCCCGCGGACTGGCCGGTACCGGGCTGGCGTACGCGCGGCGGGTCGGTGCCGAGACGGTGCAGGTGTTCGTGGCGAACCCGCGCGGCTGGGCCACTCCCCCGGGCAACCCCGCCCAGGACGCGGAGTTCCGCGCCGCGTGCGCCGAGCAGGGCATCCCGGCGTTCGTGCACGCGCCCTACCTGATCAACTTCGGCTCGGACAACGCGACGACCCGCGCACGCTCGGCCGAATCGCTGCGGCACTCCCTGCTGCGCGGCCACGCGATCGGCGCCGCGGGCGTGGTGCTGCACACCGGTTCGGCGGTCGGCACGGCGCCGGGCGGCGGCTCGCGGCGGGCCGAGGCGATGGCCCAGGTCCGGGCGGACGTCCGGCCGCTGCTGGACGAGCTGGACGCACTCGGCGAGGCCGCGCCCCGGCTGCTGCTGGAGCCGACGGCCGGTCAGGGCAGCTCGCTCTGCTCACGGATGGAGGACCTGGCCGGGTACCTGGACGCGCTGGACGGCCATCCCCTGGTCGGGGTCTGCCTGGACACCTGCCACGCCTTCGCGGCCGGCCACGACCTGGCGGTCCCGGGCGGCGTCGGCGCGGCACTGGACGCCCTGGTGGCGGCGGCCGGGCCGGACCGGCTGCGGCTGATCCACGCCAACGACTCGGAGGACGCGGTCGGCGCGCGCAAGGACCGGCACGCCAACATCGGCGCCGGACTGATCGGGGCGGAGCCGTTCCGTGAGCTGTTCGAGCACCCCGCGACGGCCGGCGTCCCGCTGCTGGTGGAGACGCCCGACCGCAAGCACGGTGGCGACGGCACCGGGCACGCGATGGACATCGCGGTGTTGAAGGAGCTGCGGGCGCGGGCGGTCGTACCCGCCTGACCGACCGGCCCGCCGGCGCCCGGGGGCCGGTCGGGGCCGGTCGGGGCCGGGGAGCACCGGCGGATCCCCCGGGCGAGCGACCCGGGCTGCCGGGTCATGGGCGCGGTGGCAGGCTGGAACGACTGATGCCCGAGGCCCCTGGGGGTTTCCGATGAGCCCGACCCGGAATCTGGCCGCGCTGCCGTGCGGCCGGCGCAGCAAGTGGGTGGTCCTGGCGCTGTGGCTGGTGCTGCTGGTGGTGGCCGGACCGCTGGCCGGCAAACTCACCGACGCCGAGGACAACCAGGCCTCCAGCTGGCTGCCGGGCAACGCCGAGTCCACCCAGGTGCTGAACGAGCAGCGGGCCTTCCAACCGGTGGACACCGCACAGGCGGTGGTGGTGTACCAGCGGACCGGCGGGATCACGCCCGCCGACCGGGTGGAGGCCGCCCGCGACGCGATGGCGTTCGCCACCGCCCCGCACGTCCTGGGGCCGGTGGTCGGTCCGGAGCTCTCGGCCGACGGCCAGGCGATGCAGACGATCGTGCCGGTCGACATCGGCACCGGCGGCTGGCAGGACCTGCGCCCGGCGGTGGACAGCATGCGGGCGACGGCAGCCGCCGACAGCATGGGGATGACCACCCACGTCACCGGACCGGCCGGGGTCGGCGCCGACCAGGCCGAGGCCTTCGCGGGCATCGACGGCACCCTGCTGGCCGCCACCGTCACCGTCGTGATCATCCTGCTGCTGCTCACCTACCGGAGCCCGGTGCTCTGGGCGCTGCCGCTGATCTCCGCGGCGGGCGCCCTCGTCGTCGCCCAGGCGGTGATCTACCTGCTCGCCGAGCACTCCGGGCTGACCGTCAACGCGCAGAGCGCCGGCATCCTGATCGTGCTGGTGCTGGGCGCGGGCACGGACTACGCGCTGCTGCTCACCGCCCGCTACCGGGAGGAGCTGCGACGGCACGAGGACCGGCACGAGGCGATGGCGTTCGCCCTGCACCGCGCCGGGCCGGCCATCCTGGCCTCCTCGGCCACCGTGGTCGCCTCGATGCTCTGCCTGCTGATCGCCGAGATGAACTCCACCCGTGGCCTCGGCCCGGTCTGCGCGATCGGCGTCCTGGTGGCCCTGGCGGCGATGCTGACGCTGCTGCCGGCCCTGCTGGTGGTCGTCGGCCGCTGGGTGTTCTGGCCGGTCAAGCCCGCGTTCGGGACACCGGAGCCGACGAAGACCGGCCGTTGGGCGCATGTCGGCACCTGGATCGGCCGCCGTCCGCGCAAGGTGTGGATCGGCACCGCGCTCGCGCTGGGGGCCTGCTGCGTCGGGCTGGTCTCGCTGAACGCCACCGGTCTGAGCACGGCCGGCTCCTTCACCGGGACGCCGGACTCGGTGGTCGGCCAACAGGTGCTGGAGCAGCACTTCCCCGGCGGCACCGGCGCTCCGCTGACCGTCATCAGCGGGGCCGCCGAGGTCGGCGCCGTCCGCGCGGTCGCGCAGGAGACGCCCGGGATCGCCGGGACATCGGCACCGACCGCGCACGAGGGGCGGGCGCTGTTCCAGGCCACGCTCGCCGATCCACCGGACAGCCAGGCCGCCAAGGACACCGTGGACCGGGTGCGGGCGGCCGTCCACGCGGTACCGAACGCCGACGCCAAGGTGGGCGGCAGCACGGCGGTGATCCTGGACGCCGGACGGGCCGCCGGTAACGACAACCGGGCGATCATCCCGCTGGTGCTCGGCGTGGTGCTGGTGATCCTGGCCCTGCTGCTGCGGGCGGTCACGGCTCCGCTCGTGCTGATCGCCACCGTGGTGCTGTCGTACGCGGCGGCGCTCGGGATCAGCGTGTTCTTCTTCGAGCACGTCTTCCACTTCGAGGGCCAGGACAACGCGTTCCCGCTGTTCGTCTTCGTCTTCCTGGTCGCGCTCGGGATCGACTACAACATCTTCCTGATGACCCGGGTGCGGGAGGAGTCGGCGCAGCACGGCACCCGCCAGGGGGCGGTGGCCGGGCTGGCCGCGACCGGTGGGGTGATCACCTCCGCCGGGCTGATCCTGGCCAGCACCTTCGCGGTACTCGGGACGCTGCCGGTGGTGGGCTTCGCCGAGATCGGTTTCGCGGTGGCGCTCGGGGTGCTGCTGGACACGCTGGTGGTGCGTTCGGTGCTGGTCACCGCGCTGACCATGGACCTGGACCGGCACATGTGGTGGCCCGGGAAGTTGTCCACGCAAGTTCGCGATCCGGCAGTCGAGTTGGACAGACAGCTTTAAGTTACCGCCGAGTTCATACGGTTATCGTCGAACGTCTTGCCGGGCGTGGCCGGGGGCGCGTTGACTGCGCGCATGCCAACTCCCTCCGCCCTGCCCCGCGCCGCGCGCGCGGCCGCCGCCTGCGCCGTCGCCGCCGCCCTGCTCGTTCCCTGCGCCGCCGCACAGGCCGCGACTCCCCAGGCCGCGGCCACGACCGCCGCGCCGACGGTGGCACCGCTCGACGTGCTGACGTACAACGTGTTCCTGATGAGCAAGAACCTGTACCCCAACTGGGGCCAGGACTACCGGGCGAAGGCCATCGCCGCGGCCGACGTCTTCCGGGGCCACGACGTGGTGGTGCTCCAGGAGGCCTTCGACAACGCCGCGTCCGACCTGCTCACCTCGCAGGCCTCGGCCGCGTACCCGTACCACACGCCGGTGGTCGGCCGCTCGACCAGCGGCTGGGACGCCACCGGCGGCAGCTTCAGCTCGACCACTCCGGAGGACGGCGGGGTGACGCTGCTCAGCAAGTGGCCGATCCTGCGCAAGGAGCAGTACGTATTCAAGGACGCCTGCGGCAGCGACTGGTGGTCGAACAAGGGCTTCGTCTACGCGGTGCTGAACGTCAACGGCCAGCGGACGCACGTCATCGGCACGCACCTGCAGTCCACCGACACCGGCTGCTCCGCCGGTCAGCCGGCGGCGATCCGGGCGGCGCAGCTCAAGGCGATGAAGTCCTTCGTCGACGGCAAGAACATCCCGGCCGCCGAGCCGGTGCTGATCGCGGGCGACCTCAACATCGACTCCCACGGCAGCGAGTACCCCTCGCTGCTGGCCAACGCGAACGTGGCGCCCGCCGACACGCGCGACGGCTGGGCGAACTCCTTCGACACGGTGGACAACTCGATCGCCGCCTACCGCTACCCCGGCGAGCCGAAGGAGGACCTGGACTACGTCCTCTACCGGGCCGACCACGCGCGGCCCGCGAGCTACACCAACACGGTGGTCCGCTCGCACAGCGCGCCGTGGACGGTGAGCAGTTGGGGCACGAGCTACACCTACAACGACCTCTCCGACCACTACCCGCTGACCGCCCGCTAGGCCGACGGGTCGGCGGGTCGGCGGGCGGTGGGGGCGGGGGGCGGGCGGGGGGGGGGGGGGCGCGGCCCCGCCCCCCGGGGGGCCGGGGCGCGGGGGCGCCCCGCGG
>NZ_JBHYYB010000031.1:25920-54075 GCF_042752535.1 Kitasatospora sp. NPDC059327
GGGGGGGGGGGGGGGGGGGGGGGGGGGGCGGGGGGTTTGGGGGGGCACCGGGCCGGACCGGCTCGGGAGCGGGGCCGCGGCTCAGCCGGCGTCGGTGAAGCGCCGGTAGGCGGGGGCGAGCAGCGCCTCCAGCGGGCGGCCGCGCAGGGTGATGCCGGAGGCGGCCAACTCATCGACCACCGAGGCTGGTTCACCCTCGCCCTCGGCGGACTCGACCGGCGAGGGTATCCGGCCCTGCCAGAAGAAGTCGAGACACTGCGCCAGCGGGCGGTCACCGGGTACGGGCATGACGGCGGGTCACTCTCCGATCGCGTCGGCGGACAGGGTGAGCAGCTCGCGCAGCCGCTCGGTGGACAGCTCGGCCAGCCACTGCTCGCCGCCGCCGACCACGGCGTCGGCCAGCGCGCGCTTCGCGGCGATCAGGTCCGCGATCCGCTCCTCGACGGTACCGACGCAGACCAGTCGCCGGACCTGCACGTCGCGGCGCTGGCCGATCCGGTGCGCCCGGTCGGTGGCCTGGTCCTCGACCGCGGGGTTCCACCAACGGTCCAGGTGGATCACCTGGTTGGCGGCGGAGAGGTTGAGGCCGGTGCCACCGGCCTTGAGCGAGAGCAGGAAGACCCTCGGCCCGTCCGGGGCCGCGAACCGCTCGACCAGGTCGTCCCGCCGCCCCTTGGGCACCCCGCCGTGCAGGTACAGCACCTCCTCGCCCAGGCGCCGGCTGAGGTACGGCTGGAGCATCGTGCCGAACTCGGCGTACTGGGTGAAGACCAGCGCGCGGTCCCCCTCGGCCAGCGCCTCCGCCAGCACCTCGACCAGGCGCTCGACCTTGCCGGAGCGCCCGCCCACCTCCGTCCCGTCGTGCAGGAGTTGGGCCGGATGGTTGCACACCTGCTTGAGCCGGCCGATCGCCGCCAGCACCGCGCCCTTGCGCTCCACCCCCCGCGCGCCCTGGAGGCGTTGCAGCAGATCGGCGACCACCGCCCGGTAGAGGCCGGCCTGTTCGGCGGTGAGACCGCAGTGGACGGTGAACTCCTGCTTGGCCGGCAGGTCCTGGGCGATCAGCGGGTCGTTCTTGCTCCGGCGGAGCAGGAACGGCCCGCTCACCCGCCGGAGCCGGGCCGCGACCTCGGCGTTGCCGGACTGCTCGACCGGGATCGCGAAGCGCTCCTTGAACGACTCCGCGCTGCCGAACAGGCCCGGGTTGGCGAAGTCCAGGACGGCGTGCAGGTCGGCCAGCCGGTTCTCGACGGGGGTGCCGGTGAGGGCGATCCGGGGGCCGGAACGCAGCGATCCGAGCGCCCTCGACTGCCGGGCCGCCGGGTTCTTGATGTGCTGGGCCTCATCGGCGACGATCCGCCGCCAGTGGATCCGGCGCAGCTCGGCGGTGTCCCGCTGCACCAGCCCGTAGGTGGTGATCACCAGGTCGGCGGACGGATCGGGCGCCGCACGGTCGACGCCGTGGTGGACGTGGACGCGCAGGCCGGGCGCGAACCGGGCCGCCTCCCGCTGCCAGTTGCCGACCAGCGACATCGGGCAGACCAGCAGGGTCGGCCCGACCGCGCCCCGCTCCCGCTCCAGCGCGAGCAGAGCGAGGGTCTGGACGGTCTTGCCGAGACCCATGTCGTCGGCGAGCACGGCACCCAGGCCGAGCCGGCCGAGGGCGTCCAGCCAGGCCAACCCCCGGCGCTGGTAGGGCCGGAGGGCACCGGTGAAGCCCTGGGGCAGATCCGGCAGCCGGCTCGCGTCGGCGGGCGCCCCGGCCAGCAGCTCGCCGATCGGCCCGGTGGCGTGCACGGCCGTGACGGGGAGACCGTCGACGACGGCGCCGTCGTCCACGGCCAGCCGCAGCAGCTCGACCGGCTCCATCGTGCCGCTGCCGTGATCGGCCAGGAACCTCACCGCGGCCGCGAGTTGGGCCTGGTCGACCTCGATCCAGCGGCCACGCAGCCGGACCAGTCCCTGCTGCGCCGCCGCCAGTTCGGCCAACTCCTCCTCGGTGAGGGTCAGTTCGCCGAGCGAGAGCTGCCATTGGAAGGCCAGCACGGCATCCCGGTCGATCTGCGCGGTGCGCTTGACCGCCCCGGGGGAGGTGGCCGGAGCCGCGGTGAGGGCGAGCCCGATCCGGGGGCGCCGCTGCCACCAGGCCGGGAGCAGCACACCGAAACCGGCCCTGGTGAGGGCGGGCGCCGCCGTACGAAGGAAGTCCAGGGCGCCGGCGCGGTCGAGGTCGACCCCGGTGGGGCGGGGGGTCAGCAGCGCGGTGCGCAGCGGTGGGTGGATCCGGGCGGCCCGGTCGAGCTCGGCCAGGTAGGCCCCGGCCGGATCGGGAACGGTCCGGGCCAGGGCGGCGAACGCCTCGTCCTCGGCCCACAGCGCGGCGGCGGGGACGACCAGGGACGGCCGGTCGACGGCCTGGACCAGGAGGTCGAGCCGCCAGGAGTCGGCGACGGCGCCGCCGTCCGGGTCGTCCGGGTCCGGGCCGAGCGGTTCGCCGAGGCGCAGGTTCAGCCTGACCGGGCTGCCGGCCGGGCGGGCGGCGTACCAGGCGGTGAGCCGCTCGGGCAGGTCGGCGGGCGGGGCCTCGCGGAGCCGGCCGTCGGCGCCGTGCAGCGCGGCGAGCCAGGGTTCGGTGGGCGGTTCGAGGCCCGCGAGGGCGACCCGGGCCTCACGGTCGACCAGGGTGTCGAGCAGCTCTTCGGCCAGGTCGATCGCGGCCCGCCCGACGGGGGGCGGCTCGTCGGCGCCGGGCGCGGGCGCGGGCGTGCCCGGCGCGTGGGATCCGGACGCGTGGGATCCGGGCGCTCGCGTTCCATGCGTGTAGGTCACCGGCGCCCGCGTGCCCGGCGCGCGGTGTTCGGCGCGGCAGACCGGCGGGCAGCCGGCGGCCAGGGCCGCGAGCTCCCGGCGGGCCGCGGCGTCGGGGGCGGGCCGCCACCGCGCGTACCACTCCCCCGGCCGCTCCTGGGCCAGCGCGGGCAGCAGCCGCCCCCGCCCGACCAGCCGCCAGGCGAGGTCGTGCACGGCGGACAGCCAGCGCAGCGAGGCGCCGTACGCGATCTCGACGGGCTCGCCACCGGCGAGCTCGACGGTCGCGCCCGGCCAGTGCGGATCGTGCAGCGCGCCGAGCAGCTGGGCCGCCTCGGCGGCGTCGAACAGCAGGGTCGGCACCCGCCAGGGGCTCAGCGCGACCCCGCGCGGCGCGGCGCCCACCGGCAGATCGGGCGAGGGGACCGGGCGGCCGCCGAGGGCGGGCAGCCACAGACCGGTCCAGCGCTCCACGCCCTGCCCGGCGAGCCAGTCCAGCCCCGGGCCGATCGCCCCGAGCAACCGGGCGACCTCGCCCGCGGCGCAGGCGTACGGATGGGCGCCCGCCCGAGCGCCGTCCGCCCGCCCCGGACCGGCCCCGTCCGCCCCGCCGCGGGGGGCCGCGGCACGTCCGGTCCGGTACACCGCGGCGTCCTCCGCCCAGAGGGCGAGGCGGCCGTCGGCTCGCCAGAGCGCGTGCAGGGCGTACATCGGCCAGGGCCTTCCGGGGCGGCGGGACAGCGGGCCTCCCAGCCTAGCTTCGGGGTCGGACAGCCCGGCCGGACCGGCCCGGCCGGGCGGGGAACAGGCGCGCGCCGGGCGGCTGGACCAGCACCGGCCGAGAGGTATGTCGATATCAAGTATCTTGACGTCGAGATTTATGTCGGGCAGGCTGCTCCCCGAACACCGGAGCGGCGAGGGGCGGACCATGGCACACCACGGGGGCGGGCTACCGGCGCAACTGCGCCGGCCGCCGGGCGGGCGGGACGGGCGGATCATGCTGCTCGCCCAGTTCCTGGACCGGGCCGGGACAGGGGTGTGGGCGGCGTCCTCGGTGCTGTACTTCACCTTCGTGACACGGCTGGACGCCCAACAGGTGGGCCTGCTGCTGGGCTCGGCCGCCGTGGCGGGCATCGCCGGCTCCCCGCTCGCCGGACAGCTGGCCGAACGGTTCCCCGTCCGGGGGCTGCTGATCGGGTGCCACCTGCTGCGACTCGGCACGATGGGCCTGCTCCTGCTGTGCGACGGCTTCGTACCGCTGCTCGCCGTGATGGCGCTGACCTGTCTGGCCGAGCGGGCGGCCAAGACACTGGAGATGCTGTTCGCCACCCGGGCCACGGGCGGGCGGCGGTCCACCTACCAGGCACTCACCCGCACCGCCGCCAACGCCGGGTACGCACTGGGCGCGGGTGTCGCGGCGATCGGCCTGGCCGTGGGCACCGAGGACTCCTACCGGGCCCTGGTACTGGGCAACGCGCTGTCGTTCGCGGTCACCGCCGCCCTGGTGTGGCGCACCCGGGAGCCGCACGGCGGCGGACGGGTGGCGGCGCGGGCCGGCGAACCGGGCGAGGCGGCACACCGGCGCGCCCCCGGCCCGTGGCGGGACCGCGGGTATCTGCGCTTCGTCCTGCTCGACATCCCGATGAGCCTGGACGATTCGGTGCTCAACGTCGGGCTGCCGCTCTGGCTGGTGAACCACACCTCGGCTCCGCACGCCTTCGTGCCCGCCTTCCTGGTGATCAACACCGTGCTGGTGGTGGTGCTCCAACTACGTGTCTCCGCCCGTGCCGAGGGTCCGCACCGCGCGGCGGCCGCCGTGACCCTCCACGGAGCGGCGATGGCGGCGGGCTGTGTCGTGGTGGCGGTCGGCACCGGCGGCGGGACCTGGGCGGCCGCCGCGGCACTGCTGGTCGCGGCGATGCTGGTCACCGCCGCCGAGTTGATGCGGTCGGTGAGCTCCTGGGAGCTCGCGGTCTCGCTGGCGCCCGAGCGGGCCCGGGCCTCCTACCTGGGCGTGGCCGGCATGGCGCAGTCCGTCCAGAAGTCCGCCGGACCGCTGCTGCTGACCGGCGTGGTGATGGCCGCCGGACCGGCGGGCTGGCTGACGCTCGGAGCCGCCGTCGCGGGGCTCTCCGTCGTACAACGCCGCTCCTGCGAACGGCGCTTGGCGGCCCTGGCCGCGTCGGCGGAGCCGGCTGCCGACGGGGGCGGGTGCCGACCGACCGACGGGGGCGGGGGTCGGCGTGGCACCGGACGCGGCGGTCCGCCGGCCGGCCGGCGTGACGGACGGCCCGAGGCGGTAGGCGGGCCCGGGCGGTGGGCGGGCCGCACCGACTGGACGCCGTCGGCGGCGACCGGCCATGATCCGAGCGGGACGGGGCACTGGGTGAACGGGGCGTCATGCGCGCGATCCGACTGATGAGCGCGGGCAGGCACGGCGAACGCGCGACCGGCACCTGCCGGGGACGGCACGGAACCACCGTCTGGCGTCGTGGCGACTCATCGGCTACTGCTCCGTCGGGTACCTCGAAGTCCCACCGGTCGAGCCGGGCGCCGACCGGCCTGCGGTGCGCCGCGCGGTCGACCTGGCCGGACTGCCGGAGAGCGCGGGCAGTCGCAGCAGTTGCTCGCTCCAGCTGCACGCCTTCCTGTCCGCGATGGCCGTCGGCGATGTCGTCCTCACCCGCGACGAGCACCACGTCCACGTCGGCGTCGTCACCGGCCCCGCGGTCAACGTCCGACCGACAGGGGCGGATCCGTACTGGCGGCGGCGACCGGTGGACTGGGTGGGCGTCCTGCCCCGGGCCGAGTTCGACGCGGAGACGGCGCTGCGCTCCACGGTGATGCGGGTCTCCAAGCACCGGGCCGTACTGGCCGCCGCCGTCGCGCCGTTGCTCGAACGCGCCGGACTCCCGGGGCCGCCGGCCGCCGCGCCGCTCGCCGATGGCCCCCCGGCCGAAGAGCCGCCGACCGATGCGCCGCATGCCGTGCCGTACCGGACGGCGGACGAGGCCGTGACGCCCGCGCGGGCCGAGCCGAGCGCGGCCGACCCGGCGGCCGTCGCGCGGGCGAACCAGGTCCACGCCGCGCTGCAGAACGCGCTCAGGGACGAGGCCGAACGGCATGTTCTGACCGTCTGGTCGCCGCGCCCGGACCGGCCGGACCTCCAGTACGACCTGGCCTGGCGCGACGCCGGCCTGGTGTCGGTCTGCGAGGTGAAGTCGCTCGGCGGGGGCAGCCACGCGGAGCGGATGCGGGCGGCCGTCGGCCAGGTGCTCGACTACGCGCAACGGCTCCGGGCGTACGAGGCCCAGGTGCGTCCCGTGGTGTGGGTCGAACGGAAGCCGCGCGAGGCCGACCACTGGAAGCGCGTCTGCGCGGGCGCCGGCGTGGTCCTGGCCTGGCCCGGCAAGGAGCACCGGGTGTTCGGGGCACGGCGCTGACCGGCTGACGGGCCCCACCCGGCCGGGCGGCGCACGGTTCAAGCCCCCGGCGACGGGAACGCTGTCGCCGGGGGTGGTCGGGATGGCGACAGCGGGGGGCGTCGGCCCCGGACCGGGCAACGCACCGGGCGGCGGCGCAGCGGGCGGCGCGGGCGGCAGAACCGGCGGCCCACCACCCGGCGGCCCACCCGGTGCCCCGCGCCGACGGTCCCTGCGCACCTGGTTGGGCCCCTGGGCCGCCGTCCTCGGCGGAGTCGGCACCCTGCTCGCGGGTGTCGCCGCCGTCCTCACCTGGTGGCAGTTGGCGGGAACATCCCCGGGTCCGGGCTCCCCCGGTGGGCAGTCCGCCGCCCCGACGGCGACCTCCCTCCCCGCACCGGCAGCGGTCACGTCGGCACCGGTCGCGACGGCACCGGTCACCGCGACGCCCTCGGCGGCGGCCTGGACCGGCACCTGGCAAGGAACCGTCACGCAGGGCCGCCAGAAGTACGTCGTCGTCGTACGGATCCGCGACGCACAGCTCGGCGAGGAGTTCGCGGACGCGGACTACTCGCCGCTCGGCTGCTCGACGGTCTGGTTGCTGACCGAGCGCCTCCCCAAACGGCTGACCGGCCACGAGAGGGTCACCCGCAACACCACCACGACGTGCGTGAGCGGCGACTTCACCCTGGAGCTGCGCACCGACGGCACGGTCCTGTTCGATTGGGAGTCGTCACGGGCCACCGCCGTCCTGACCCGCCAGTAGCGGGACGGGACGGGTGCCCACGGCCTACTGACCGGCCCAGCCCAGGACCTCGATGCGTATGCCCGGGTTGTCCACCCGGCCCGGCCCCTCGGCGCCGCCACGGGTAGCCGCCGATCGCCGGCCCGCGCGACGGTGGCCCGTTCGGCGGATACCCGAATGCCTCATCTGACAAGCATCACAGGGCTTTTGGGCCTACGTTGCCGTTCGAGGGGGCTACCGGAGCGAAAGGTGAGGACCCAATGGCAGGACGATTCGAGCTGTACACCGATGAGAGCGGCATGCACCGGTTCCGGCTCAAGGCGAGCAACGGCACCGTCGTGGTGACGGGTGACCCGCAGGAGACCCGGGACGACTGCGTCAAGAGCATCGAGTCGCTCCGCAAGCTCGCGCCCTACGCGGAGCTCAAGGAGACCGCCGCCGGTCCGGCCTGACAGCTCGGGCGCACCACGCCGCGAGCGGGGTGCGGGCAGGAACGCGGGTCGGCGGCACAAATCGCCGACCCGCGTTCGTTTGTTCGACAGATCCCTTTGGCCGCCTGCACGCCGGGTGCGGACAGAACTCTGGCATGCGCGTCGTCATCGTCACCGAATCCTTTCCGCCCGAGGTCAACGGAGTCGCCCACAGCGTGCTGCGGACGGCCGAACATCTGGTCCGCCGGGGCCACCAGCCGCTCATCGTCACCCCGGCACCCGCACGGGGGGCCGACTCCCCGCCGCAGGTCTTCGGAGGCGGCCCGGGGGCAGCCGAACTGCCCGTGGTCCGCATCCCGTCCGTCCCGCTGCCGGGCTACCCGCAGGTCCGGATCGCGCTGCCCAGCCGGCACCTGTCCGCCGCGATCGCCGGGCACCGGCCCGACCTCGTCCACCTGGCCAGCCCGTTCGTGCTCGGCGCACGCGGTATGCAGGTCGCCGCCCGGCTCGGCGTCCCCGCCGTGGCCGTCTACCAGACCGACCTCGCCGGGTACGCGCACGCCTACCGGGCGGGCCGCGGCCTGGGCGAGGCCGCGGCCTGGCGCCGGATCCGGTCCGTCCACGGCGCCGCCGCCCGCACCCTCGCGCCGTCCACCCCCGCGGCGCAGGACCTCACCGCCCACGGTGTGCCCCGGGTGCGGCTCTGGCCGCGCGGGGTGGACTCGGCGCGCTTCCACCCGCGCCACCGCGACGAGGCGCTGCACCGGGCACTCGCCCCCGGCGGGGAGGTGCTGGTCGGGTACGTCGGGCGGCTGGCGCCCGAGAAGCGGGTCGACCTGCTGGCCGCGACCTCGGCCCTGCCCGGGGTACGGGTGGTGGTGATCGGCGACGGGCCGTCCGCGCCCGGTCTCAAGGCCGCGATGCCCGGCGCGGTCTTCCTCGGCCGCCGGACCGGGGACGAGCTGGCGCGCTGTTTCGCCACCCTGGACCTGTTCGTGCACACCGGCCCGCTGGAGACGTTCTGCCAGACCATCCAGGAGGCGATGGCCAGCGGGGTCCCGGTGATCGGCCCGGCCGCCGGCGGGCCACTGGACCTGGTCGCCCACCACCGGACCGGCCTGCTGGTGCCTCCGCGGGACGGCGCGGCGGTGGCCCGGGCGGTCACGGCGCTGGCCGGCGACGCCGAGCTGCGGGCCGCCTACGGGCGCGCCGGGCGGGCCGACGTGACGGCCCGCACCTGGGAGGCGGTCGGGGACCTGCTGTTGCGGCACTACGCGGAGGTACTGGCGGAGCACCGGGGAGCCGGGCCGACGAAGCCGGCCGGAGTCTCGGACACGGTAGAGGTGGCGGGCACGGCCGGTGCGGCCGAGGCGACCGACGTGGCGCCCCCCGCCGACGTGACCGGCGTGCACGGGGCCCCGGCGGCCGGATCCGCGCGGCCGGCCGCGCCCACTCCGGTGGTGGAGGAGCTGCCGGCATGACCGCATACGAGAGCTCGCTCCGGATCGTCCGGGTGGCGAACTTCGTCACCCCGGTCTCGGGCGGACTGCGGACGGCCCTGCGCCACCTCGGCGCGGGCTACCGGGCGGCCGGGCACACGCCGGTGCTCGTCGTACCCGGCGAGCGGCGCACGGAGGAGGAGACCGAGCAGGGGCTGGTCGTCACCCTGCCCGGGCCGGTGCTGCCCGGCAGCGGCGGCTACCGGGTGCTCACCGACCGCCGGGCGGTCGCCCACGAGCTGACCCGACTGGCGCCCGACCGGCTGGAGGTCTCCGACCGCACCTCGCTGCGCTGGACCGGCGGCTGGGCACGGCGCCACGGGCTCCGGTCGGTGATGGTCTCGCACGAGAGCGCCACCGGACTGCTCCGCACCTGGGGCCTGCCCGGCCCGCTCGCCGGCGCGGCCGCCGACCGGCTCAACGGGCGCACCGCCCGGGCCTTCGACACGGTGGTCTGCACCACGGACTGGGCGGCGGCCGAGTTCCGCCGGCTGGGCGTCCGGAACCTCGTACAGGCACCCCTGGGCGTGGAGCTGACCGCCATGCGCCCCCTGACGGCCGTCGAGCGGGCGGACGAGCGGGCGCGGTACGCGGACCCGGGGCAGGTCCTGCTGGTGCTCTGCTCCCGGCTCTCGACCGAGAAGCACCCCGAGCGGGCCGTCGAGGCCCTCGCCGACCTCTGCGGGGGTCGGCTGCCGGCCGTCCTGGTGGTGGCCGGCACCGGGCCGCTCCGGGCGCGGCTGGCGGCCCGGGCCGGGCGGCTCCGGCTGCCCGTGCACTTCCTCGGACACGTGGCCGGACGGGGCGCGCTGGCCCGGTTGCTCGGCTGCGCGGACGTGGTGCTGGCCCCCGGTCCGGTGGAGACCTTCGGCCTGGCCGCGCTGGAGGCCCTCGCCTGCGGCACTCCCGTGGCGGTCAGCCGTTCGTCGGCCCTCCCCGGTCTGGTGGGCCCGGCCGGCGTGGCCGCCGAGGACACCGGCGCGGGTTTCGCGGAGGCGGTGCGCGATCTGCTCGCACGCCCCGAGCAGGAGCGCCGCACCGCCGCACGCGCCCGTGCCGAACGGTACGGCTGGCCTGCCGCCGTGGCGGCCTTCCTCGCCGCGCACCAGGCGGCGTCCACGGCGCCGGACCGGGCGGCCTCCCCCGTCGACGAGGTGGAGGAGGCGCGATGAGCACGGTGGTGATGGCGGACGAGGGCGGCGGAACGGTCCCGGACGGCTCGCTCCCGGGAGCGACGGCATCGGGGGCGACGGCCTCGGGGGCGGTTCTCCTCGGAGCGGTGCTCCCCCGGCCGGTCCCTCCCGGAGCGCAGGTCACGGAGCCGGCGGCACTCCCGGGCGGCGCGCGCGGGCAGCGTGAGTCGGCGGCTCGGAGCGCCGTCCGACCGGTGCGGTTCGTGGCGCTCGGCGATTCCCTCACGGAAGGCGTCGGCGACCCGGTGCCGGGCGGCTGGCGGGGCTGGGCCGCGCTGCTCGCCGGATCGCTGGCACCGCCGGAGGTCGGCGTCGAGTTCACCAACCTCGCGCGGAGCGGCGCGCTCAGCACCGATCTGACGACGGAGCAGCTGCCCGTCGCAGTGCGGCTGCGCCCCCGAGTGGCCGCCGTGGTGGTCGGGGGCAACGACACCTTGCGGTCGGGCTTCGACATCGGTCGCACCGCCCGCGAGCTGGACGCCACGCTCCGCGAACTCTCCCTCGGCGGTGCCCTGGTGCTCACCGCCTGCCTGCCCGACCCGGGCACGCTGCTGCGCCTGCCGCAGCCACTGGCCCGGCCGCTGGCCCGCCGGATGCGCGCACTGAACACCGTGGTGCACGCGCTCTCCGCACGTCATCGCGCCGTCCACCTGCATGTCGCCGAGTTGCCCTGGACGGGGCACCGCCGGCTGCTGAGCGTGGACCGGCTCCACCCCAGCGCCGAGGGGCACCGGCTGATCGCCTGCGGCTTCCACGACCTGCTGGCCGCCGCCGGCCGACCGCTCGGTCCGGCCCCCGCCGCCGACCGCGTCGACCCTTCGCCCGGTGCGGTCGCCGACCTGTGGTGGATGGCCACCCGCGGCACCAGCTGGGTCGCCGAGCGCAGCACGGACCTGCTCCCCGGCCTGCTCGGCCTGGTCGCCGTCGAGAGCTGGGCCCGGCTTCGCGGCGCCACCGACCGCCAGGACGAGCGGATGGACCTCGCGACGGCCTCGGCGATCGGCGCGCTCGGGTGAGCGGGCGCGACTCGCTCCGGCGGGCGGGCGCCGCTCGCTCCGGCAGCCCGGGCGTCGGGCGGGTGCCCGGGGCGGTCCGCGCGGCGGAGCGGTCGCGGCGGTCACCGGCCTGCGGGACCCTGGCGTGATCCGGGCGGTCGGCGTGGTGCGGCCGGCGCCGCGGGCACCGTACGCCGCCCGAACACCACCACCTCAACCGCTCGAACGAGCCTGATCCCGGTTCGCCCCCGCCGGTGGCGGGGAACCGTTGAAGCGGGCGGGGGCGTGCTGCCCGGCAAGGAGTCGGTACTCCCGGACGGGTGAGAGGGGTTGGATCGGTGACGACACCGTCGACGGACGGTCAGGACAGCCGGAACGGGCCGGACGGATCGGACGAGCAGGGCGGATCGGACGAGCAGGGCGGGCAGGGCGGGCAGGGCGGGCAGGGCGGATCGGACGGGCCGGACGGCCGGGGCAGCGGCTCCGGACGTGAGCTGCTGGCCGCCGCCGGAGTGCTCTTCCCCTCCGAGGACGGCCGGGTGCTGGTGGTCCGGCTGCCGTACAACCGGACGCATCCGGTGGGCGTGCCCGGCGGTGGCTGGGAGGCGGAGGACCTGTCACCGCGCCGAACGGCCACCCGGGAGATCGCCGAGGAACTCGGCTTCACCCCCGTACTCGGCCCACTGGCGTGCGTCGACTGGACGCCGGACCGGTTCCGCCCACCGATCGCCGCCCTCCTCTACTGGGCCGAGCCGCTCACCCCCGAGCAGTCGGCCGCGTTCACGCCGGACACCGACGAGGTCGGCGGGTGGACCTGGCTGACACCGGAGCAGGCCTCGCACGCACTGCCGCCTCGCCTCTCCCGGCGGGTCACCGCCTGTCTGCTGGCGCCGCGTTCGGCCGGCCCGCTGGAGCTGGAGGACAGCCGGCCCGTCGGACACACCAGGGACCACCTGACGGTCGAACCACCGCCCGCGTACACCCGGTTGGCGGGTCTGACGCTCAGCGGCGACACCACCGGGAGCGCCGCCGGACCGGCCGCGCCCCCACTGGACCGGGCCACCTACATCGCCACCCGTCCGCGGATCCGGGCCAAGGCCCGGGCGGTGTTCACCGACGCGGCCGGTCGCGTCCTGCTGGTGCGTCTGCGACCGTGGCCGGGCCCCGAAGGCGAGGAGCCGTACTGGACCCTGCCCGGTGGCGGGATCGAGGCCGACCGGGAGCTGCCCCGGGCGGCGGCCCGGCGGGAGATCCGCGAGGAACTGGGGTGGGAGTACGAGCCGGGCCGGTTGCTGGCCCTCGACTGGCTGCCCGGTCGGCGCGCCGACCCGCGGAGCGGCCGGGACACCGCCGTCCTGGTCTACCTGTTCGACGGCGGCACCGTGCCGGACGAGCGCCTCGCCGCGATCACGCTGCCCGAGGAGGAACTGGTCGAATGGCGGCTCTGCGACCCGGCCGAGGCCCGCGCGCTGCTGTCCGACACCTCCTGGGCCCGGACGGCCGCCGCCCTCGCCGCGCGGAACCGGCCCGGCGGGCCGGCCGAGCTGGTCGAGGGGCGGCCGGTGTACTGACCGACGGCCCGACCGCGGACGCTGGTCCACACTGGTCCCATGGAGAACGGGATCGCGGGTGTCCTGGCCGGGCGTCGGGTGGAGTCGGTCAGCGGCGGCGGACGGCTCGACCTCACGCTGGAGGGATCGCTGACCGTCCGGGTCGTGCACGAGTTCCGCTTGGCCGCGCCGTCCGAAGTGGACCACTTCTACCCCACGCTGACCTTCCGGCCGACCGGCCCGCTGCTCGCGCTGGTCGGCCGGACGGTCGGCGGCGCCCGGGTGACCCCGGCCGGCGGGCTGGAACTGACCTTCGAGGACGGCACCGCCCTGTCCGTCCCGCCGCACGCCCTGGTCGCGCCGTGGAGTGTGTTCACTCCCGAGGGCGCCGTCTGCTCGGGCCTCGCGGGCGGCGAGGTGACCTGGGCCGACGGCCCGGCCCGCTGAGCCGGATCGTGACGGGGCCACCGCCCGTCAACGGCCTGCTCAGTCCGGGAGGGCCGCCGGGTCCATCCAGAACGCCTCCCACAGGTGGCCGTCGAGGTCGGCGAAGCTGCGTCCGTAGAGGAAGCCCTCGTCGGTGGCCCCGCGCGGCTCGGTGGCGCCCGCCGCCACCGCCTTCGCCACCAGCTCGTCGACCTCCGCCCGGCTGTCGAGGCCGAGCGCCAGGATCGCCTGGGCGCTGGTGGCGGTGTCCGGGATCTCCATCTCGGTGAAGGCCTTGAAGGACGACTCGGTCAGCAGCATCGCGAAGATCGAGTCACTGATCACCAGACAGCCGGCGTTGTCGTCGGTGAACCGGGAGTTGACGGTGTAGCCCAGCCGGGAGAAGAACGCGATCGACTTGGCGAGGTCCTTCACCGGCAGGTTGACGAAGATCTTGGTGGACACGGAGAACCCTTCCGGAGCGGTCGGCTGAACGGCTGTCAGCCTCGCAGACCGCATGGACGGTCGGGCCGGACCCCGCGCCGCGCGACGCGGGGTCCGTGCCCTGGACGGGTCAACCGGCCGGCGCCCAGGGGGTTCGGTGCCCCGGGATTCCGGGCACCGGGATTTCGGCACCCAGGGGGTTCGGTGCCCCAGGAGTCCGGCGAGACCGAGCCCTCGGGCCGGGTCAGACCTCCATCTCGGCCTCGATCTTCGTCAGCTGGTGCCGGGCCATCGCGAGGTTGGCCCGGCCCTTGTCCAGCGCGAGGTAGAGGAAGAGGCCCTTGCCGCTGCGCGCGGTGAGCGGGCGGATCAGGTGGTACTGGCTGCTGAGCGTGATGAGCATGTCCTCGATGCCGTCCTGCAGGCCCAGCATGTCCATCGTGCGCATCTTGGCCCGGACCACGTCGGTGTTCCCGGCGGCGGCCACATTGAGGTCCAGCCCGCCGGGGCCGTCGACGGTGGCGAGCGCCATCCCGCTGTTGTAGTCCACCAGGGCGGCGCCGATGGCGCCTTCGATCACGGTCATGGCCTGCTTGAGCGCGCCTGCTGCGTCCGTCATATCGGTTTCTCCAGTTCATTCGGAAGATCGGGGATCGTTCGCATGGTCAGAGGTCGGAGGTCATAAGTCGACAGGTCGATCGGTCGGCCCGTCGGGGGGTCGGCCCGTGGCCGGGGCGATCCGTCGACAGATCGGCCCGTGGCCGGAACGGCCGTGCGGAGGGTCCTCGGAGGGCCCGTCGGGCGGCGGGGGTCAGCCCACCTCCCTGGACTCCCGGGGCTCCTTCGGCGCGAGGGTGTCGGTGAGGAGGTCGGCGATGCGTCGGGCGGAGCGCCGGGCTTCCAGGTGCAGTCGGCCGACGTTCACGTCCGGGTGCGCCAGGAGGGTCAGCACGCAGCTTCCGCCGGCCGCGTAGGTGGCGACGCAGCCGTGCTCACCGCGGACCAGCGACTCCCGGAAGTCGCCCTGCCCGGTGGTGTCGGCGAGCCGCTGGGCCAGACCGAGGGAGGCCGCCGTCATCGCCGCCAAGCCCGAGGGCTCGGTCCCGTGGGTGTCGTGGGCGACCAGCAGGCCGTCCACGCTGGCCACCAGCCCACCCGCGAGATGCGGCACCCGGTGCTTGAGGGCGCGGAGTTCGGCCAGCAGGTCGGTCTCCAAGGCGATCAGTTGTCTCCTTCCGACACGCTGCTTGAGCGCCCGCCTCATGGCCGTGAGAACGGAGTCGCGGGTGGAGAGTGATTCAAAGTCGGGCCTCCAGAAGGGTTCGGACCCGGGTCAGCAGCGCGATGTCCGGGTCTGGAACGGTCAGCGGGTGGGCCGCTGCCGCAGTCGGTGGGTGGGCCGGGGTCGGTGGGTGGGCGGAGCGGACGGCACTCGCCGGGACGAGCCCAGCCAACGCGGCACCCGGGACGCGACGGTGCAGACCGCTGCCGGTCCGACCGATCGGGACGACGTCGCTCCCGGAGCGCGCGGCCGGTACGGACCCGGTCGGCACTCTCGCGGCCGGCGCCTGCCCGCCCGACACGTGGCCGGCCGGTGCCGGTGCACCGGTGCCGCGGTCGGACCCGGCGGGCGCCTGCGCGGCATGCCGCGGCACGGCGCGTCCCGGGGTGGCGAGCAACCCGGCCGCGGCGAGCCGGCGGACGTCCGCCGTGGTCGCGAAGGCCGAGCGCCCGAGCAGCCGGGCCAGCTCCGCCGGAGTTCTTCGGCCGTCCGCGTGGTCGAGCAACTCCCGCTGATGTCGGCTGGGTTGACGACGGCGGGCGGTCCGCAGGACCCCGCATGCCCGGGCCTCGCGAGCGTCGGCGCCTTCCGCGCCCCCGATGCCCCCGACGGCCCTGGCGGCCACCGGACGCACCGGGGCGGTGTCGAGCTCCGGCCACGGCCAGATCCGCTCCAGCAACCGCCGGCGGCGGTCGATCTCCCGACAGAGCCGGAAGGCACTCACCGCCGTCACCGGACCGAGCCAGTGCCGCACGCCGGGTTCGAATGCCCAGCACCCCACACTCGAAGGCCCGACGGCCCCGGCCGCCCCGACGCCGCCCCCGACCGCTCCGGACGCCTCCAGGACTCCGGACGCCCAAGCGGCCGCGGTCCAGGCCGCGGCACCCGCGCCGTCGAGGACGAAGAACGCCGCGTCGAACAGCGCACCAAGGTGGCAGATCTCCAACTCTCCCCGGGTGATGCGGCCTTGCTCCACCAGGGCGCCACCGACCCGGCAGTGCGGACCGAAGGTCCGGACGGCGTCCTGCCAGACCTCCGGGGCGATCCGACCGCAGCCGGTCAGCAGTGCCGCCAGGTCGGGACTGCGATCGGACTCGGCGTGCGCCACCAGGCCGTCGGCGAAGTAGACCGCCCCCGCCGGGCCGCGCAGGATGCCGGTCACCCGCTCCTCGGCCAGCCTGGCGACCGCCTCGCCCGGGGTCCGCCCGAGCCGGGCCGGCAGCAGGACACCCGCCGGAGACGGGGCGAGGCCGCTCATGCCGGCCGCCGGAGGGTGACGGGCTCCCGCCCGGCTGGCCGAAACACGACGGCCGGCGCCGAACGGACCTCGGGCCCGACCGCCGCACTCTGCCCTGTCGCGGGGACCACCGGGCCGGCGCCTTCGTTCGTCATCCGAGCACCAGTTCCTCGGCGAGGCCCTGGAGGCGGTAGCGCGCCGCGGCGAGGTTGCCCTCGGCCCGGTCGAGCCACAGATGCAGGACGAGCCGGCTGTCAAAGACGGTGTCAATGAAGCACAACAGGTGGTAACTGCGCCCCGCAGTGACGATGATGTCCTGCAACGGCGATTGCCGGTCCTCCGCCCCGGCGAAGGTCTGGCTCTCAACAGCCGCTCGCACCAAGTCGGTTGCATCGGCGGCCGAGGTGTCGTGGTCGCCACTGGGACTGGTCCCGACGCTGCCGAGGGCCAGCCCGCTGCTCCAGTCGATCAGACTGGCAGCCCGGGCGCCGGCGATCGCCATCACCCCGGAGAGGCATTCGTCGATACCCGGCACTCGGGCTCCTTCGCAGGGTTCGGGACGGCCGGGCACCCTCGGGTGACACCGGTCGGTCCACCACGACCAGTGGCGGCTTCGACACGGAAGGCTACTGCCGGATTCCGTATGACGAACATTCCAATGGCATATTCACACTGCAGACAGCTACTTCCAGCCATCCTGTGATGCATCGTCAGATCATGGGAGGCGGCGAAGCCGCTGGCCGGGCGCCGGACCTCCGGACCGCCCGGCAGCCGACCTGGAACGGGACCTTGGCCGGTTGTCGGCCACGAGGAAGGGTTTCGGACACGGTTTGCGATAGGGCTGTTCGACGACAGGGACGGAAACGGCCGCACCGCCGGGCCGGACGAGCCACGACCGGCCCGCAGCAGCACCGGCGTCGGCGCCCCGGCGAACCGCCGCGCCGACGCCCCGCACCGAGTGGACCGAGCGAGCGGGCCACGGACGAGCGGGCCACGGACAAGCGGACGGGCGGGCCAACCGAGCGGGCAAACGAACAAGGCGGCCGCCCCGGATAGGGAGCGGCCGCCTTGGAGGGAGCGCCAGGCCCGGGTCGAACGGACTCTTCCTACTGAAAGTAGGACGTGCTCCAGTAGCACCTCTGACGCCTGACCGAGAGATCATTTCCTCTCGACGGACAGAACAGTAGCAGGACATCACGCCTGGTCAGAAATCGAGCGGGCGGACATCGGGACCCCGGCGGTCACGGCCCGGCACGCTGCTGCCGCAGGCGGGCGAACCGGGCGGCCTCCTCCTCGTCGAGCCAACCGAGGCGGAGCACGATCGGTCCGCGATGGTCGGCGTGGGCCGGCGCCAGGAGGTGCCGGAGCAGGGCGCGCATCCGGTCGAGCGCCATCGGGGACGCCAAGGAGGCGACCACGAGATCGTCGACGGTGGACCGCAGCACCTCCTCCCAGCCGGGCAGCCGGACCACCACCCGCACCGCCCCCCGGCCGTCACGGACACGGACAGCGGCGACCGCCGTCGCGGCGGGCCGCCTCAGGAGGTCCTCCAGGTCGTCCAGGACCTGGACAGCCGTGGCCGGATCGTTGACCGCCGGGGAGAGCGCCCGCAACGCGATGTCGGCGAGCAGCCGGAGCGCCAGGGTCGGATCCTGTTCCAAGGTCCGCTCCTTGCCCGTGACCAGGGCGCCGAGGACGGCGCCGGCCGGCATCTCCCCACCGCGCACCTCGGCGACGACGGCCCCGCGCCGCAGGGTGGCGCCCGGGGCGTGCGGCAGGACGACGACCGCGTCGGCGGCGCCGGCGACTCTGAGCAGCCGGTCGATGTCGATCTGCTGGAGCACCGTCGGCGGGTGCGGCCAGAGCACCGTCGAACCCGGCCCGGACCGGGCCTCCGCCGCGGCACCGGCGCCTTCCCGGCCGCCCGTCGCCGCAGTGGCGGCGGGGTAGAGCAGGTCGAGGATGGCGTGCCCGCGCTCGGCGATCGAGGCGATCACCTCGGCCAGCTGGATCGCGGTGAAGGCCCGGAGCTGCAGACTGCGCAGCAGGACGGCCAGTGTGAGCAGCAGGAGGAGTTCACAGGCGAGCACAGCCACCGAGACCTCCGTGCGGTCTCCGGTGGCGACGACGGCGGTGAGGGAGAAGACGACCAGCCCGATGGTGAGGGCGAAGGTCCGCCAGACGATCGGGGCGTCGCGGAAGAGCGTCAGGCGTGGCGTGAAGGTCGTGGCGGCCCACTGCACGACGAGGAAGAGCAGCGAGAAGATCAGCGCGATCGCGCCCAGCAGCCCCAGCCCCAGAGCGAGCACCAGCTCGGTGACGGGGCCGGCCGGCACCATCGGCCCGCCGGTGATCCTCGGCAGCACGATCCCCAGCGCCAGGCCCGCCAGGAGGCCCAGCAGTTGGCTGCCCCCCGCGCGCACCCGGCGCCGGCGGCGCAGCGCCGACCGCGTTCTCACCTCGACCCACCGGCCACGGCCCACCCTGCGGGCACCGGAGCGACGAGCCGCCGGGACCGGCGGGACGGACAGCACGGGCGGGGCGGACAGGACCGGCGGGACGGACAGAACCGGCGGGACGGACAGAACCGGCGGGCTCGACCGGCTGGACCGGCCCGCCTGGACGGGCGGCCCGGGGACGGATCCGGGGAGCCGGGTTGCTCCGAACGGGCCCCGATCACCGGTCCGCACCATACTGGGGACATGGCGCAGAACACTCCTCCGCCGCACCGTCCGCCGACCGTCACGGTCAAGGGACGTGATGTGCGGCTGCGTACGATCGGGGTCGCCGTCCTCGCGGTGCTCGCCGTCTGGTTCATCGCAGCCAACACCGGATCGGTCTCCATCACCCTGTGGGTCACCTCCGTCACCCTGCCCCTGTGGGTGGTTCTCACCGTGACGCTGCTGACCGGGATGGTCATCGGGTACTTCGTCGCCCGCCGGCGGGCCAGGGTCTGACCCCGGGGCCCGGGCGGGGCGTCCCGACACCCCGCCCTGCCCCCGTGCTCCGGCGTGCGGCGTCGGCGGGCCGTAGGGGACCCCACGGCCCGCCGACGCCGCACGGGTGTCAGGCGAGCAGCTTCTCCTTCGCCTTGGTGAACTCCTCCTCGGAGATCGCCCCGCTGTTCTTGAGGTCCGCGAGCTTGGCCAGCTCGTCGACGTGGCCACCCGCTCCGCCGCCCTCGGTACCGGCCGCCTCCTTGACGTACGCCTTGAACGCGGCATCGGCCTGCTTCGCCTGCGCCAGGTCACGCTCGCCCATCGATCTGCCGCGCACGATCAAGTACACGAACACGCCGAGGAAGGGCAGCAGGATCACGAAGATCAGCCAGCCGGCCTTGCCCCAGCCACCCATGTCGTGGCTGCGGAAGATGTCCGAGATGATCTTGAAGAGCAGGAAGAACCAGAGGATGAAGAGGAAGAGCTCCAGCATCGTCCAGAACAGGTTGAGCAGCGGATAGTCGTCCACGGTGTCCTCCTCCCGCCGGCCGACCGACCGTCGGCGGCCACGCGGTGAACCGCGCCGCCCGGAGATGGACGGCGGCCAAACGAGTCATATCACCGCAATTCGGCCACCGCATGCCGGAAATCGAACACCGCCGTCGGCCGTCGACCGCTCCCGCCGCCGGCCGACACACCCCGGCCGGGTCCGCCGCCCAAACCCCTCCGGGCCGGATCCGGGCGAGAAACACCCGTTCGAACCAGCCCCGGCTGCGCGGGTCACCCCGGCGGGTGAAGCTGCTGGCGGGCTGCGCCCTGCGCGCCGCCGCCACACCGGGAACACCGCCCCACCGCCAGAACAGCGACACGCCCAAGCAGCAGGCAACCGAAGGAGCGCCATGAAGGCCGCCGTCGTGCACGACTTCACCCAGCCGCTGGTGATCGAGGACCGCCCCCTGCCCGTACCCGCGCCGCACCAGGTGCTGGTCCGGATCGAGGCCTCCGGCCTCTGCCACACCGACATCCACGCCGCGCACGGCGACTGGCCCGTCAAGCCCGCGCCGCCCTTCGTCCCCGGCCACGAAGGGGTCGGCGTCGTCGAGGCGGCCGGAGACCAGGTCCAGCACGTCGAGGTCGGCGAGCGCGTCGCCATCGCCTGGCTCGCCGACGCCTGCGGCCGCTGCGACCACTGCGTCTCGGGCTGGGAGACGCTCTGCCTCCAGCAGCACAACAGCGGCTACTCGGTGGACGGCGCCTACGCCGAATACGCGCTCGCGCACGGGGACTACGTCATCCCCGTGCCGGACGGGATCGACCCGCTGGACGCCGCGCCGCTGTCCTGCGCGGGAGTCACCACCTACAAGGCCCTGAAGGTGTCGGGCGCGGCCCCCGGGACGCGGGTGCTGGTCTCCGGCATCGGCGGGCTGGGTCACCTGGCCCTGCAGTACGCGCGGATCTTCGGCGCCGAGACGATCGCCGTCGACGTCACCGACGACAAGCTCGCCCTGGCCCGCGAACTGGGCGCCGACCACGTCCTGGACGCCCGGACCCAGGACGTCGCCGCCGAGGTGCAGCGGCTCGGCGGTGCCCACGCCGCCGTCGCCCTGGCGGTCAGCAATGCCTCCTTCCAGGCCGCGTACGGATCGCTGCGGCGCGGCGGCACGCTCGTGTTGGTCGCCCTGCCGGCCAAGGGAAAGCTCGAACTCCCGGTGTTCGACACGGTATTGAACGGCACCAAGGTGATCGGGTCGATCGTCGGCACCCGACAGGACCTCGCCGAGGTCTTCCGGCTGCACGCGCTCGGCCGCACCCGTGTCATCCGCGAGACACGCCGACTGGAGGAGGTCAACGCCTGCTTCGACGAGGCACTCGCCGGCAAGGTCTCGGCCCGTCTGGTCTTCGACCTGCGCTGACCCCGCACGCGCCGCCGGTGGGCCCGGTCGGCCCACCGGCGGCGCGGTCTTCGGCGCGGTGTTCGGCGCGGTGTTCGGCCAGGTCTGCGGCACGGTCTGCGGCGCGGTGCTCTTCGCCTTGAGCGGATTGTCGTTCCGTCGCCGCGCACCCCGCAGGCGGCCGGCGCCGAGGTCCATCGTCCGATCGAGGTCGTGGCAGGTGCACGGTCCGGCGCAGCCTCCTCGACATCGCGACCGGACGTGGCCCACGGCGTCCCCCGGCCCGCCCCGGGGGCATTCATTCGAGCATGTGTTCGATATCGGCGTAGGCTGGATCCATGCAGAGCACCGTTCACCTCCAACCCTCGTTGTTCGACCACACCGACGGGGGCGGGGCCGCACTGGGGCCGCTCAGCCGGATGCGGCGGGAGGTGCTGGGGGCCGGGGCCTGGGTCGACGTGCTGCCGGGGTGGGTGCGGGGGGCCGCCGAGCTGTTCGAACAGCTGGCCGCCCAGGTGCCGTGGCGGGCGGAGCGGCGGGAGATGTACGAGCGGACGGTGGAGGTCCCGCGCCTGCTCGCGTCCTACGGCGAGCGGGACGCGCCGCCGCACCCGCTGCTGGGCGAGGCCCGGGCGGCACTGAGCGCGCACTACGCGACGGAACTCGGCGAACCGTTCCGGACGCTGGGGCTCTGCTACTACCGGGACGGGCGGGACAGCGTCGCCTGGCACGGCGACCGGATCGGGCGCGGGGAGCGCGAGGACACCATGGTCGCGATCCTCTCGGTCGGCGAGCCCCGGGCGCTGCTACTGCGGCCGCGCGGAGGCGGCGGTCCGGTCGTACGACACCCGGTGGGGCACGGCGACCTGCTGGTGATGGGCGGGTCGTGCCAGCGGACCTGGGAGCACGCGATCGCGAAGACCGCCCGGCCGGTGGGACCGCGGATCAGCGTCCAGTTCCGGCCGCGCGGGGTGGCCTGAGCGGTGGGCCCGCGCCGAGCGCCCCGGTTGCCGGGCGCGCGGGGGTCGCGGAGGCTGGCCGAGGGGTCCGCCAGGGCTTGGAGGACGGCATGCCGAAGGCCGGCAGGTACCACCAGGGCGTCCCGTGCTGGGTCGAGCTGGCCGCGCCGGACGTCGAACGGGCCCGGCGGTTCTACGGCGGGCTGTTCGGCTGGGAGTACGTCGCCACCGGGCCGGCGGGCGCGGAGCACCTGGTCGCGACCGTGCGCGGGGTACAGGTGGCGGGGATCAGGCCGCGCCGGGAGGTCGACGGGCAGGGACCACCGGCCTGGACGACCTACCTCGCGGTGGACGACGCCGACCGGGTGGCCGGACTGGTCCAGGAGGCGGGCGGGCTGGTGGTCTTCGAACCCTTCGAGGTGCCCGACCAGGGCCGCGGGGTGCTCGCGGTGGACCCGCTCGGCGCGGTGTTCGGGCTCTGGCAGGGGTCGCTCAACCCCGGCGCCGGCCTGGTGAACGAACCCGGCGCCGTCGCCTGGAACGACCAGCTCTCCCCGGATCCGGACACCGCCCGGGACTTCTACCGGCAGGTCTTCGGCTACGGGTACGACGCCGCCGCGGCCGACCACACGGTGTTCCGGGTGAACGGGATGCCGGTCGGCGGGATCGGCGGAGACCCGGGCATCGACCCGGACGGACCGCCGGCGTTCTGGGCGGTGTACTTCGGGGCGGCGGACACCGATCGGACGGTGGAACGGGCCGTCCGGCTCGGCGGGAGCGTGCTGGACGGGCCCGAGCCGACACCGTTCGGGCGGGTCGCGGTGGTGCGCGACGACGCCGGGGCGGTGTTCGCCCTGATCTCCGTCCCACCGGGCGAGCCGGCCGCACCGGACGGTCCGGACCGAACAGACGGAGCAGATGACCCGGACGGCACGGCTGACCCGGGCGGCACGGCTGACCCGGGCGGCACGGCGACGACGATCTGAGCGGCCGGACTGCCCGCACCGGTTCGACCCCAGCCCGGCTCAGCGACTCGGCGACTCAACGGCCCAGCAGGTCAACGGCTCAACGGCTCAACGGCTCAACGGCTCAACCGATCACGGCGAACGCCGATGCCGAGACGGTGGGCCAGGGCCCACCGTCTCGGCGCTCCGGGCGAGTTGGCCCGTCGGCACGGCCCCGGTTCACGGACCCCACCTCCATGACCGGGACACTGCGCCCGCCTCGTCCCCTTCCTCGCGGACTCAGTCCTTCACGGCGCCCGCCAGTCCGGAGACCAGCTTGCGCTGCACCGCGATGAAGAAGATCAGTACCGGTACGGTCATCAGCGTGGACGCCGCCATGATGCCGCCCCAGTCGTTCTCGTCCGGCTTGAAGAAGACCAGCAGCGCCGAGGGGAGGGTCTGGTTGTCGGTGGCGCTGATGATGAAGGTCTTGGCGAAGACGAAGTCGTTCCAGGCCGCGATGAAGGAGAACACGCTGGTCGCGGCCAGGCCGGGGGCCACCAGCGGCAGCAGGATCCGCCACAGGATGCGGGTCCGGCCGGCCCCGTCGATCTGGGCGGCCTCCTCGATGGAGACCGGCACGGCGGCGACGAAGCCGCGCATCATCCAGATGCCGAACGGCAGCGAGAACGCCAACTGCACCAGGATGAGCGAGGCCAGGGTGTTGAGGCCGATGCCCGGCGCGAGCCGGCCGGCGTCGCGGAACATGAAGAACAGCGGGATGGTCAGCGCCTCGACCGGGATCATCTGGGCGATCAGGAACATCACCATGATGGTGGTCCGGAACCGGAAGCGGAACCGGGTCACCGCCACCGCCGCCAGGAAGACCACCAGCGCCGACAGCACCACCACCGACAGGGCGATGACCAGGCTGTTCAGGAAGTAGCGGCCGAACCCGTCGACACTCAGCACCTGCCGGAAGCTCTCCAGCGTGGGGTGGGTGGTCCACGGCTTGGGGTCCAGCGACTGCACCTCGCCCTTGGGCTTGAAGGCCGACAGCACCATCCAGAAGATCGGGAAGGCAGTGACGACGGCCACCAGGATCGCGGTGGTGTTGGCGGCGAGCCGCCAACGGCTACGGGCGTTCACAGTTCATTCCCCGTCCGTCGCAGGGTGCGGATGTAGAGGACCGTCGGGATCACCAGGATCAGCAGCATGATCACGCCGATGGCCGCGCCGAGTCCGTACTGGGAGGAGGCGAACGCCTTCTGGTACGCGTACACGTTGAGCACGAGGTTCTGCCCGGCGATGCCGCCGCCCTCGGTCATCACGTAGATCTGGGTGAAGACCTTGAAGTCCCAGATGACCGACTGGATCACCACGATGGTCAGGATCGGCCGGAGCATCGGGGCGGTGATCCGGCGGAAGGTGGTCCAGGTGTTGGCGCCGTCCAGCGCGGCGGCCTCCATGATCTCCTCGGGAATCGCCCGGATGCCCGCGTAGAGCGTCACCATGACGAACGGGAAGGAGTGCCAGACCACCACGGCACCGACGATGAGGAACGCCGTCCACTTGTCGTAGAACCAGTTGTACTCGTGGAAGCCGCTCAGTCCCAGGTTGACCAGGGTCTTGTTGACCAGGCCCAGGTTGGTGTCGAACAGGAAGCTCCACACCGTCGACCCGGTCATCGCCGGCGCCGCCCAGGCCGCCATCGCGGCGGTGGTCAGCACCAGCCGGGCCACCCGGCCGACCCTGGTCAACAGCACCGCGAGGGTGGCGCCGACCACGAGGGTGGCGACCACGCAGAAGGCGGCGAAGCCGATCGTCTGCGTGAGCACCGACCAGAACTGGCCGTCGCTCAGGATCTTCTCGTAGTTGCCGAAGCCGACGAAGCTGGTCGGCACTCCCCCGGAGGCCTGGGCCTGCCCGAAGTCCAGCACCGACAGCAGTCCGAGCTGGTAGATCGGGTAGGCCACCAGCGGGATCATGATGATCGCGGCCGGCAGGAGCAGCAGCAGCGGTGGGCGGCGGCGGCGGCCGCGCGGGGGCGCGGCCGGGCCGGTGCCCCGGCGACGCCCGCTCGGGGAAGTCGGCGCCGCCGGGGCAGTCGTGGTGGGTGCGGACACGTACGGGACCTGCTCTCTCGGGGCCTGCTCTCTCGGGTGCTGCGATCAGTGCCCGGCCGCGAAGGCCGAGGTGATCTGCGTGGCGGCGTCGCCGGAGGCCTTGGCCACGTCCGCCTTTCCGGTGACGATCTGCTGGAGCATGGTCGGGATGACGGCCTGCGCGTCGATCTGCGCCCACGCCTGGTCCAGCGGAACGAACTTGGTGCCCGCCGCGATGGTGTCGGTGAACGGCTTCAGGAAGGCGTCCTTCGCCGCGACCTTGGCGTTGACCGACTTGAGGGTCGGCAGGTTGCCCATCGCGTCGTACATCTGCTCCTGGTACGTGGGGCCCGCCAGCAGTTCGGCGAACTCGACCGCGAGGGTGCGGTGCTTGGCCGCCTTCATCACGCCCAGGTTGTTGCCGCCGCCGAAGGCCGGAGCGATCGACCCGGCCTTCTCGCCGGGCAGCGGGACGACGCCGTACTTGCCGTTGACCGCGCCCGCGTCGACCTTGCTGCGGCTGGAGTTGGGCAGGATCGCCATCGCGGACTTGCCGGCCGCGAAGAGGTCGACCGTCTTGCCGCCGGTGAGGTCGGCGCACTGCTGGGCCGGGCAGCCGTCGGCTCCGAAGAGGTCCGTGTAACGCTTGATGCCGGCCTGCGCGGCGGGCGAGTTGATCGCGGCCTTGAACGCGGAGCCGTCCTTGGTGGCGATGTCGCCGCCGGCGTCCCAGACGAAGGGCAGCGCACCGAAGGTGTACTTGCCGCCGACCGCGATGCCGAAGGTGTCCGGGTGCGCGGCGTGGATCTTCTGGTTGGCGGCGACCAGCTCGGCGTACGACGTCGGCGCGCTCAGCCCGGCCTCGGTGAACAGGTCCGTGCGGTAGTACAGCGCACGGACGCCGACCCACCAGGGCAGGCCGTAGGTCTTGCCGTCCAGGACGGCGGTCTTGGCGATCGCCGGGTCGAGGTCGCCCTTGTCCTTCCACTTGTCGAGGTCGGCACCGATCTCGGCGAGGCCGCCGGCGGCGACGTAGCCGGGGAGGTCGGTGTTGCCGAACTCGACCAGGTCCGGGGCGCTGTTCGGGTCGTTGAACGCGCCCTTCATCTTGGCGGCGCGGGCCGAGGCGTCGGTGTCGATGTAGCTGATGTTGACGGTGACGCCCTGGTGGGAGGCCTGGAACTCGGTGACGGCCTTACCGATCACCGCCTCCTTCGCCGCGTTGCCGGCCTCGTTGTACAGCCAGACCTGCAGCGTGCCCGTCTTGTCGTCGGCGGCCTTGTCGCCGGCCGGCAGTGCGGTGCCGGGCGAACAGGCGGCGGCCGCGAGACAGGTGGCGGCGAGGACGGTGGCCGCGGCGGTCCGTCTGATGAGTCGCATGGGTGGAGACCTCCCCTCCCGACAGTTGCCGCCCGGACGTGCGCCGCTGGGGACGGGCACGTCGAAGCAGGCCCTGACCGGGGCCGATGGTGGGTGCGTGAACGCGTTGATGTGGGGGTACGGCAGAGCGACCGGTCGGGTGGGCCGCGTCGCCTGCTCGATGCCAGGGACGTTAGGCGGGGGCGCTCGCGGGCAACAAGAGGCCGTTCGGGAAGTTTTGCACTGCACAACGCTGTATCGAAGAATCGATGAACCTGGTGCGAGGGGGTACGGTCTGACCACCGCCACAGCCCTGCGGCGGAGCGAGAGGGGAACGGACCGATGACGGAGACGGGGACCGGGTCGAAGGCCTGGTCGGAGACCGGATCGGAGCCCCGGTCATCGGCCGGCCCGGTCGCACCGGAGACCCGGCCGGCCGGTCCGGAGGCGGGGCGGACCGGAGCGGAAGCGGAGCTCGCCGACTCCGGGAGCGACGACGGGGCGGCGCCGAAGGACGACGGAGTACCCGCGAAGGACGAGTCGACGTCGGCGAGGACCGCGCCGGCCACGACGGCCACGACGGCCACGGCAGCCACGGCCGCGAAGAAGGCGGGCGGCTCCGACCGCAACCAGTCGTCCTCGCTGCGCCGCGCGCTGGCCGTCCTCGGCCACGTCCGCGACCACGGCAACGGGCGCGGCGTACCGCTCGCCCAGCTCTCCGAGGCGCTCGGCCTCAACAAGAGCACCGTGCTGCGGCTGACCGGCCCGCTGCTCGACGAGCACCTGCTCGACCGCGACCGGGAGACCGGCTGGTTCCGCCTCGGCCACGGCTCACTGCGCCTCGGCCAGGCCTACCTGTCGACCCTGGACCTGCGCAGCGTCGCCGCCGAGCACCTGCGGCGCCTCCAGCGCGAGGCCGGCGAGACCGTCCACCTGACCGTCTGGCAGGCCCCCGGCATCGTCTACCTCGACAAGGTCGAGGACGAGACCAACGTCCGGATGGCCTCCCGGGTCGGCAGCCGGGCACCCGCGTACTGCACCGCGACCGGAAAGGCGATCCTGGCCTGGCTGCCGGACGAGGCCGTCACCGAGGTGGTCGCCGCCGGGCTGCGGCCGGTCACCGCCTGGACCATCTCCGACGAGACGCACCTGCGGGCCGACCTCGCCCGGATCCGCGCCCGCGGCTACTCGATCGACGACCGGGAGAACGAGCCGGAGGTCCGCTGTGTCGCCGCCCCGATCTTCGACCACACCGGCGAGGTGACCGCCGCCCTCTCGGTCTCCGGCCTCACCTCCCGGATGACCGCAGCCCGCGTCCGCTCGCTCGGCCCGGTGGTCGCCCAGGTCGGTCTCCGGATCTCCCGCGAGCTCGGTTCCGACCGTCAGACCGGCTGAGGCGGATTCGGCGGGCGATTCGGATCTGCGCGCTTCGGCCGGGGCGATTCGGGCCGGGGCGATTCGGGCCGGGGCGATTCGGGCCGGGAATTCGGTGACGAACCGCTTCCGGTGATCCGGCTCCGCCGTACCCGGAGAACGAATGAGGTCCGGCACCTGAGAAGGCACCGGACCTCATTCACTTTGGAGCGCCAGGCCCGGGTCGAACGGACTCTCCCTACTGAAAGTAGGACGTGCTCCGGTAGCACCACTGACGCCTGACGAGGAATCATCTCCCTCGCGACAGGAGAAACAGTAGCAGGTCAGGAGCCATATGCCGAACCGGTCCGCTCCGGCGGCCGGCGACGGGAAGCGAAGAGGTTCGACGCCGGAGAAGCACGGAAAAGCAGAAGAGGTCCGGCACCTGAGAAGGCACCGGACCTCATTCACTTCGGAGCGCCAGGCCCGGGTCGAACGGACTCTCCCTACTGAAAGTAGGACGTGCTCCGGTAGCACCACTGACGCCTGACGAGAGATCATCTCCCTCGCGA
>NZ_JBHYYB010000031.1:54170-72515 GCF_042752535.1 Kitasatospora sp. NPDC059327
TTGGAGCGCCAGGCCCGGGTCGAACGGACTCTCCCTACTGAAAGTAGGACGTGCTCCGGTAGCACCACTGACGCCTGACGAGAGATCATCTCCCTCGCGACAGGAAGTACAGTACCAGCTCGGAGACACCTTCCCGAACCCGAGGAGAATCCCGGATGACCGGTCCGCACCGCACCGCGCCCGAGGCCGTCGAGTACGCCCCCGGCCATCTGATGGACATCCACCGCCCGGCCGGAGCCGACGGACCGGCGCCCGTCGTCCTGCTCTGGCACGGGCGGGGCCCGGAGGAGCGGGACGTCCTGCGACCGCTCGCCCAGGAGGCGGCCGGGCTGGGGCTGCTGGTGCTCGTCCCCGACTGGCGCTCGGACCAGGAGGACGGCGGCCGGGCACGCCTGTTGGCGTCCTTCGCGTACGCCCGCCGGGAGGCGCCCGCGCTGGGCGGCGATCCGGCCCGCTTCGTGCTGGCCGGCTGGTCGTTGGGCGGGCGCGAGGCCGTCGCCCTGGCCACCCACCCGGACACCCCCGAGGAGACCCGGCCGTCGGCGGCGGTCGGCATCGCCTCCGCCTACACCCGACCCGCCGTCACCACGGGCGACGCGCCGTTGCCGTACCTCGCCGAACACCCCTCCCCCGTCCCGGTCTGGCTGGTGCACGGCACCGCCGACGACCTGGTGCCGGCGCAGGCGACGCGGGAGCTGCACAGCGCGCTGGAGCGGCAGGGCTCACCGGTCCGTCTGCTGGAGCCGGCGACCGACCACGCCGGTGTGGTGCTGACCGAGTACGACCCGGCAATCCAGCGCTGCCGCCGCGCCGAGGCGGAGCACGCGGTGCGGGCCGGCCGCCTGAGCGCCCGGGTGCTGGCGGAGGCGGCCGGGATCGGCGTGACGACCCCGGCCGCCGTCCTGCCCACCGGCTGACCCACTCGGCCGGCTCGGCCGGCCGCGCCGGTACGGCCCCGCCCTGCCTCGCGGGGAGGTCGGCAGGCCACCGGGGCCCGGGCGGCGACCCGGAGGACACCGCGCCCCGGCCCGGGTTCAGGCCGTCCGGTGTCGGCGGCCACGGTCGCGCGGGGCCGACAGGGCCGGGCGCGGAAGGCTGCCGGGGAGGGCGAGGAGCAGGGCGGGGACGGCGAGGACCAGGAACCGGACGGCCTCGGTGGAGAGGCCGGACCAGCCGAGGACGCCGTGGCGGTGTTCGACGAAGCCGTTGTGGAAGAGCCAGGCCGCGAAGCCGATCAGCGGTGCGGCGACCGGACGGGAGGACCGGCCGAGGGCCGCGCAGAGGGCGGCGTAGGCGGCCAGCGGGACCGGGCCGGGCCGCAGTTCGCCGAGCACGGCGAGCGCGGGGAGCAGCGCGCCGGAGGCGAGCAGGGCGACCGCCGCGGACATCGCCGGCGACAGGCGGTCGGGGCGGGTCGGCGCCATCACCGTCACCTCCCGACGGTGAGCGGCCGCACGCGGACGTGGTGATGGCGTTCGAGGGCTTCGAGTTCGCGCTGGAGCGGCGGCTTCGGCACCGCGAGGACGGGACAGCCGGCGTGCCGGACGCAGTACGACGTCACCGACGGGCGCAGGGCGCGGGCGAGCGCTCCCCGGCTGCCGGCACCGAGGACGAGCAGGTCGTCGACGCGGTCGGCGGAGCGGACCAGTGCCTGGCCGGTCTCGCCCCGGACGGCCTGGCAGCGCAGCCGGACCCCGGCCCGGCCGCCGCCGAAGGCCTCGTCCAGGGCCTGCCGCAACCGGGCGGCGGCCGCGTCCCGGCAGGCGGTGAGCAGGGGCGGGCAGGGGGACCGGCGGTAGCCGAACTCGCCGCCGGCCGGCGTCCAGCAGAGCACCGCGAGCACCTCGGCGTCGGTGCGGCGGGCCTCGGCGACGGCGCGGTGCAGGGCGGCGAGGCTGCCCAGCGAGCCGCTGACCCCGACCACGACGCGGCCGCTCCCGTTCGGCGCGCCGAACGGCTCGGCCCCGTGTCCGTCGCCCGCTTCCTCCGTCGGTCCGTCCTCGTGCTGACCGGCGCCGTTGTCCGCCATGGCGCTACCCGTCCTTCCGGCTGGTGCTGATGCGTTGTCGGATTCAGCAAAGCCGGGCGGCCGGGGAGGACGCGGTTCGTTGACGGAGCTCTGACGCGCGCTGGGGGGATCCGTACGCGGTCCTGACGGTCCTGACGGTCCCGACCGTCCCGGCGGTCCTGGCGGTGCGCGCGGAGTGCCGGTGACGGGGGCCGGTGGGCGCGCGGGCGGCGGGTCCTCGGGCGCCTCGGGTCAGACGGCCGGGCCGGCCGCCTCCCAGAGGCCGGCGAACATCCTGTCCAGGTGCTCCTCACCGATCGGCGGGACCGGCAGCGGGTGGGTGGCCCGGGTGCGGAAACCGTCGAGGAGGAGGGCGAGGTAGCGGCGCCAGAGGTCGGGGCGCAACTCGGTGGTGGCGGGCAGGGCCCGGCAGAGCGGGCCGAGCATGAAGAGCAGGTCCATGGTGACGACGTCGGGGCGCATGGTGCCCTGCTCCTGCGCCCGGGCCACCAGCGTGCCGACCGTCACCGCGTTCTGCCGGCTGATCCCGGTCATCGCGGGTGTGCTGGGGATGGCCTGGGTGACCAGGTCGTTGATCCCCCGGTCGGCGGCGACCAGCTCGAAGATCCGCTCGAAGTAGCGCTCGATCGCGGCCCAGGCGTCCTCGGCGGCCAGTGCCTCCTGCGCCGCGTCCCCGATCAGCGTGGCGGCGTCGGCGAAGACCTCGCCGACCAGCGCCTCGCGGGTCGGGAAGTGCCGGTACAGCGTCGCGTTGCCGACCCCGGCCTCCTTGGCGATCTGGTCCAGCGGGACGTCCAGACCGTGCCGGGAGAAGAGCTCGCGGGCGGCGGCCAGCAGCAGGTCACGGTTGCGCTGCGCGTCGCGGCGCAACCGGCCGGGGGGGCTCGCACTGCTCGATGCCATGGGAGGACCCTAGCAATCGGCGCGCGCCGCCCCGGACCGGTTCGGGGCGGTTCGTCCCCTGCCCCGAACCGGTCCGGCCGACACGGCCCGACGCGGCCCCGGGCGCCGTCCGCACCCGGGGCCGGCCCCGGCCGCCGGTCAGCGCGCGCGTGCCCCGCGCAACCAGACCGCCCAGGTCAGCACCGAGCAGCACAGGTACGCCGCGAGAAAGGCCAGGTACGCCGCATCGCCGTTGTGGGTGGTGAGGAAGGACTGCCGGAAGGCCAGATTGACCAGCACCCCGCCGAACGCCCCCACCGCACCGGCCAGTCCGATCAGCGCGGCCGACCGGCGGCGCGAGTCGGCCTCGGCGCTGTGCGGGTCGGCGCCCGCCGCGACCTCCGCGCGGGCCCGGTCCCGGTAGTGCGCCGGGATCATCTTGTAGGTCGAGCCGTTGCCGATGCCGCTCAGCACGAAGAGCAGGATGAAGCCGGCCAGGAAGAACGGGAGCGAGCCGGCCCGGGAGGCGCCCAGCACGACGGTCGTCCCGGCGCTCATCGCGACGAAGGTGACCAGGGTGACCCGCGCACCGCCCCAACGGTCGGCCAGCCGCCCGCCGACCGGCCGCAGCAGCGAGCCCAGCAGCGGACCGAGGAAGGTCAGCGCGGCGGCCTTGATCGGGGTGTCGAAGCGGTCGTGGAACTGGACCTGGAGCACCTGGCCGAAGGCGAAACCGAAGCCGATGAACGAACCGAAGGTGCCGATGTACAGGGTGGAGACCGCCCACCCGTACGGGTCGCGGGCCACCTCACGCAGGGCGCGGCCCTCGCCGCGCGGCGGGGCGGGGAGGTTGTCCATCCGCCACCAGGCGCCGGCCGCGGCCAGCACGATCAGCGGCAGGTAGAGCAGTGGCAGCAGCCGGGGGTGGGCCGCGCCCGCGGTCGCGAGCACCAGCAGACCGAGCAGTTGCGCCGCCGGGACGCCCAGGTTGCCGCCGCCGGCGTTGACGCCGAGCGCCCAGCCCTTGAGGCGGTGCGGGTAGAAGGCGTTGATGTTGGCCATCGAGGAGGCGAAGTTGCCGCCGCCGACCCCGGCGACGCAGGCGACCGCGAGCAGCGTGCCGTAGTGGACGCCCGGGGTCAGCACCAGGGCCGCGAGCGCGGTGGGCACGAGCAGCAGCAGCGCGCTGGCCACCGTCCAGTTCCGGCCGCCGAACCGGGCCACCGCGAAGGTGTACGGCAGGCGCAGCGCAGCGCCGAGCGCGGTCGGCAGCGCGGTCAGGGTGAACTTGCCGGCCGGGTCGATGTGGTACTCGGGGCCGAGGAAGAGCACCAGCACCGACCAGAGGCTCCAGATGGAGAACCCGATGTGTTCGGAGACCACCGAGTACACCAGGTTGCGCCGGGCGATCCGGGCGCCGGTCCGCTCCCAGAACGCGGTGTCCTCCGGGTCCCAAGCGGTGAGAGCGGCCGGCGTGGCTCTGCCGCCGGGGGGTTCGGTGTCGATGACGGCGCTCATGCCGTGTGCTCCTTCGTGGTGGCCGGCGTGGTGGTGCGCGAGGTGGTGCGCGAGGTGGTGCGCGCGGTGGCGGATCCGGCGGCCGGCGTGGCGGTGCCGGCGGCCGGCCTCGGGGTCCTGCGGACCGGCCAGAGCCTGAGTACGGCGGGGGTGCCGTCGGGGGCGCTCTCCTCGTCGAGGCAGCGTCCGTCGGTCAGGTCGAAGACCTGCTTGTACATCGGGGACGCCAGGGTGGGCCGGTCGCCGCGGCTGCCGAGCAGACCGCGGGAGAGCACCTGGGCGCCACTGAACGGATCCCGGTTGTCGACGGCGTGCAGGGCGCCGGCGCGGTCCCGGAAGACGGCCACCTGCGCGCCGTCGAGCAGGACGGCGACGCCGCGCCCGGGTTGCAGGTCGTCGAGGGTGCAGACGGGTCGCCAGCGGCTGCCGTCGTGGATTTCCACGGTCACGGGGTGAGCACCTCCAGTCGGGGCCCGGCCACCAGGACCGGAAGGGGGGTGGTGAGGACCCGGCCGTCCTCACCGGGGCGGGCGGGACGGATCTGGCCGCGCTCGGGGACGAAGGTGACGGCCGGGTCCGCGGTGCCGGGGGCGTTGACGAAGGAGGTGAAGCGCCGCAGCCGGCCGGGGTCGGCCAGGGTGGCGGCCCATTCGTCCTGGTAATCCTCGACATGACGGAGCATCATCGCATCGAGTTCGGCGGCGATGCCGAGCGAGTCGTCGAGGACCACCGCGCGCAGGTGGTCCAGACCGCCCTCCAGGCGGTCCAGCCAGACCGAGGTGCGCTCCAGGCGGTCGGCGGTGCGGATGTAGAACATCAGGTAGCGGTCGATGGTGCGGATCAGCGTCTCGCGGTCCAGATCGGCGGCCAGCAGGTCGGCGTGGCGGGGCGTCATCCCGCCGTTCCCGCCGACGTAGAGGTTCCAGCCGGCCGAAGTGGCGATCACTCCGAAGTCCTTGCTCTGCGCCTCGGCGCACTCGCGCGCGCAGCCGGACACCGCCGACTTGAGCTTGTGCGGGGAGCGCAGGCCCCGGTAGCGCAGTTCCAGCTCGATCGCGAGGGCGACGGAGTCCTGCACACCGTAGCGGCACCAGGTCTCGCCGACGCAGGACTTCACGGTGCGCAGCGCCTTGCCGTAGGCGTGTCCGGACTCGAAGCCGGCGTCCACCAACCTGGCCCAGATACTCGGGAGTTGGTCCACGCTCGCACCGAAGAGGTCGATCCGCTGCCCGCCGGTGATCTTGGTGTAGAGGCCGTAGTCGCGGGCGATCTCACCGATCGTGATCAGGCCCTCGGGGGTGATCTCGCCGCCGGGCACGCGCGGGACCACGGAGTAGGAGCCGTTGCGCTGGAGGTTGGCGAGGAAGTGGTCGTTGGAGTCCTGCAGCGCGGCCTGCTCGCCGTCCAGGATGTGCCCGCCGCCGAGACTGGCCAGGATGGAGGCGACGACCGGCTTGCACACCTCGCAGCCCTCGCCCCGCCCGTGCCGGTCGAGGAGTTCGGAGAAGCCGGTGATGCCGGTGACCCGGACGATCTCGTACAGCTCGGTGCGGGTCTGCGCGAAGTGCTCGCAGAGGCCGGTCCGGGTGGCGACGCCGGTCGCCGCCAGCTCCTCGGTGACGACGGTGGTGAGCTGCTTGAGGCAGCTCCCGCAGCCGGTACCGGCCCGGGTGCACTTCTTGACGGCGCCGACGCTCTCGCAGCCCTCCTCGTGGACGGCCGCGCGGACGGCGCCCTGGGTGACGTTGTGGCAGGAGCAGAGCACCGCCTCGTCGGGGAGCGCGATCGGCCCGGAGGCCGCGGACCCGGCGGGGAGCACCAGTTGTTCGGGCGGGACGGTCAGCGGCCGGCCGGCCAGCGCGAGCGGGCGCAGGACGCCGTAGGCGTCGGTGTCACCGACCAGGACCCCGCCCAGCAGCGCGCCGTCGGCGCCGATCACCAGCTTGCGGTAGACGCCGAGCCGGCTGTCGCTGTAGAGCACGTCGACGGCGCCCGCCGCGGTGCCGTGCGGATCACCGAAGCTCGCCACGTCCACGCCGAGCAGCTTGAGCTTGGTGGAGGTGTCCGCGCCCGTGAAGCCGTCACCGGGCCGCCCGGCCAGTTCGCGGGCCGCGGTCTCGGCCATCTGGTACCCGGGGGCGACCAGGCCGTAGACCCGGCCGTCGGCCGCCTCGGCGCACTCGCCGATGGCCAGCACGGCCGGGTCGGCCGTGCGGCAGCGCTCGTCGACCACGATGCCGCCGCGGGCGCCGACCGGCAGGCCGCAGTCCCGGGCGAGCCGGTCGCACGGGCGGATACCGGCGGAGAACACCACCAGGTCGGCGGCGAGTTCGCGGCCGTCGGAGAGGGTCAACGCCCTCACCCGGCCCGCGGGCCCGGTCTCGACGGCGTTCGCGGCCGCGCTGGTGTGCACGGTCACGCCGAGATCCTCGATCTTGCGGCGGAGCAGCGCCCCGCCGCCCTCGTCGACCTGGACGGCCATCAGCCGGGGCGCGAACTCCACCACGTGGGTGGTCAGGCCCGTCGCCCGCAGCGCGCCGGCGGCCTCCAGGCCGAGCAGGCCACCGCCGACCACCACCCCGACCGCCGACCGGCCGGCGTCGGCGCGGATCGCGTCCAGGTCCTCGACGGTCCGGTAGACGTGGCAGCCGGCGGCGTCGTGCCCGGGGACGGGCGGCACGAAGGGAACCGAGCCGGTGGCCAGCACCAGGGCGTCGTAGCGCACCTGCCGCCCGGCCCGGGTGGTGACCGTGCGGGCGGCCCGGTCGACGGCGGTGACCGGGTCGCCGAGACGCAGGTCGATGCCGTGCTCGGCCAGGAAGCCGGGCGGGCAGAGGGTGAGGTCCTCGGGTGTCCGGCCGTCGAACAACGAGCTGAGGTGGACGCGGTCGTAGGCGGGGCGCGGCTCCTCGGCGAGGACGGTGACCCGCCAGTGCTCGGCGCCGGGCTGCTCGATCCAGGCCTCCAGGAAGCGCTGGCCGACCATGCCGTGGCCGACCAGGACGAGGTCCCGCGGTCGGTCGGGCGGGTGTGACGTCATCGCGGGACTCCTCGGGTCGTACGCGGGGGGTGCGGGTGGCGAAGGTGCGGGTGGCGAAGGTGCCGGTGGCATGGGCGTGGGTGGCAGTTGCGTGGGTGGCAGTTGCGTGGGTGGCAGTCGCGTGGGTGGCAGTCGCGTGGGTGGCAGTCGCGTGGGTGGCGAAGGCCGGGTGGCGAAGGTGCGAGTGGCGGTGCGGTACCCGTCCGGACCGCGGCCGGTGCGGCGGGTCCCGGCCGGGCCGCTTGCCGCGTACCGTCGTCCTGGCCACGAATCTGACCGGCGGTCGTTTCGCCACCGGGTCCCCCGTGTTGCGCGCCCGGTACGCCTCGCTCACGCCGCCCGGGGTGCGGGGTGCGGGGCAGGACATCAGCCGTAACCGCCGGGCCGGTTTCGCTTACGCCCGGGTGACCGGCGGGCAACCCTGCCGTAACGCGGAGAACGGACCCTTTCGCCCATGACACCCACCCTCACCCCCAGCAGCCCGCGTCCCGGCGCGCCCCCCGGCCCACTCACCGGCTTCACGATCGGGGTGACCGCGGCCCGCCGCCGTGACGAACTGGTCGCCCTGCTCACCCGCCGGGGCGCCCACGTGGTCGAGGCCCCCGTGCTGCGGATCACCCCGCTGGCCGACGACCTCGCGCTGCGCCGGGCCACCGAGCGCTGCCTGACCGCCCCGCTGGACTACGTGGTCGCCACCACCGGTGTCGGCTGGCGCGGTTGGATGAGCGCCGCCGAGGGGTGGGGCCGGGGCGCCGCGCTGGCCGACGCCTGCCGGGACGCGGTGGTGCTCAGCCGCGGCCCGAAGGCGACCGGCGCCGTCCGGGCGAGCGGCCTCGACGAGGGGTTCTCCCCCGACTCCGAGGCGACCGACGAACTGCTCACCTGGCTGCTCGCACGCCCGCTGGCCGGTCGCCGGGTCGCCGTCCAGGAGCACGGCATTCGGCTGGACGCCTTCGCGGCGGCGCTGCGCGAGCGCGGCGCCGAGGTGATCTCCGTCCCGGTCTACCGCTGGGTGGCGCCGGACGACCCGGCTCCGGTGCGCCGGCTGGTCGAGCAGACCGTCCGGCGGCAGATCCACGCGCTCACCTTCACCAGCGCCCCGGCGGTCACCGCCTTCGTGGAGACCGCCACCGCCGAGGGCCTGCGGGAGCCCCTGCTGGACGCCCTGCGGGGCGACGTGCTGCCGGTCTGCGTCGGCGTGCTCTGCGCCCGGCCGTTCGCCGAACTCGGCCTGCCCGTGGCGTTTCCCGAACGCGGCCGGCTGGGCGCGATGGTCCGCTTCCTGGGGGAGGTGCTGCCCGGCCGGGACCGCCGTGAACTCACCCTCGCCGGAAGGCTGTTGACGGTCCAGGGTAACGCCGTACTGGTCGACGGCGAGAGCCACTGGCTGAGCCCGCGCGGCGCCGCCGTCCTGCGGGCGCTCGCCGAGCAACCGGGACGGGTATACAGCCGGGCCGACCTGCTGCGCACCGTCTGGGTCGGCGCGACGGCGGACGAGCACGCGGTCGAGGCGGCGGTCGGCCGGCTGCGGGCCGCGCTCGGACCGCACGGCGGGCTGATCCGCACCGTCCCGAAGCGCGGCTACCGGCTGGCGGCGGGCTGATGCGCCGGGACGCCCCGAGGGACACGCAGGCCCCGAGCGGCACGGACAGCCCCGGGAACGCGCCGGACCGGACCCGCGGTGGCGCCCGCCCGGCGGAACCGCGGGTGCTGACGGGCCGCGCGCCGGGGCCCGTCGCCCGTCCCGTCCTGCTGGCCGTCGCGCACGGCAGCCGGGACCCGGCCGGCGCGGCCACGACCAGGGCACTGCTGGCCCGCGTACGCGCGCTGCGGCCCGAACTCGACGTCCGTTGCTGCTTCCTGGGCCTCGCCGGACCGTCCCTCCCCGAGGCCCTGGACACCCTGTCCGCCGGCGAGCCCGCCGTCCTCGTGCCCCTGCTGCTCGGCGCCGGCTACCACCTGCGGGTGGACATCCCCGACGCCCTGGCCGCCGCCGCACGTCCGCGCGTCCGCCTCGCCCCCGCGCTCGGCCCGAGCCCGTCGCTGGCCGCCGCCCTCGCGGACCGGCTCACCGAGAGCGGCCGGCCCCCGGGCGCGGGCCCGGTGGTGCTCGCCGCCGCCGGCTCCTCCGACCCGGCCGCCGTGGCGGACACCGTGCGCACGGCGCGGCTGCTCGGCCGCCGGCTCGACGACGGCCGGCCGGTCGTCCCCGCCTACCTCTCGGCGGCCCGGCCGACCCCGCGCCAGGCGGTCGAGGCCCTGCACGCGGCCGGCCACCGCCGGGTCTCCGTCGCCACGTACCTGCTCGGCCCCGGCTTCTTCGCCGACCGGGCGGCCGACACCGGCGCCCGCTGGAGCAGCGCCCCGCTCGGCCCGCACGACGCGCTCGCCCGGCTGGTCGCCGACCGCTACGACCGCGCCTGCCCCACCGGCCCCGGTGGGCCCGGTGGCGCGGACCACCGCGCTCCCCACCGGCGGGCGGAGGCCGCCGCGCCGCGGTGAGGCGACGGCGAGGTGTCCGCGCGGCGGCCGCTCAGCCCGGTCCCGCCGCGTCGCGCCGGTCCTCGACATGGACGACGCGCAGGTCGGTGCCGTCCCGATGGCGCTTGGCGCGCCCGAACAGCCCGACCGCGAGCTCCGACCGCTCTGCCGGCTCCACGGGCCCGACGTAGGTGAGGACGTCGGGGTGGTCCCCGGTGACCACCCAGCCCGCCGTGTCCCCGAGGTCGATCACGCCGAAGTCCCCGGCGGAGGAACCGGCACGAACCGGGCCGGCGTCGGCGAGCAGCGTGCGGGCCCGCCCGGCCAGGTCCTCGGCATCGGCCGGGGCCACCAGCACGACGCAGGTACCGTGTTCGAACAGCACCCAGGATTTGGCCCGGTCGGTGATGAGCCGGCGCCAGGTGCCGGCGAGCGCTTCGGTGTCCATGGCCGCCATCATGCCGACGGCCGTCCCGGACCGCGACGGAGTTTCCCCGGCCGCGGAGCTGTCGACCCGGTCACATCCGCACGTCGGTCCGGGACGGGCGGGCGGCCGCTGCGTAGGGTGGATCTTGTCGGTGTGGGCGGCTCGGGCGACGGAGGTGGGCGTTGGGCACCGGAAGTGCGCGGACGGCACGTCAACTCCTTGGTCTGCTGGTGGATCCGGGCACCTTCCGGAGCTGGGACGAGCCGCTCGGGCCGCGGCCCCCGGACGCCGGCTACCGGGCCGCGCTGACCCGGGCGCGCGAACGCAGCGGAGTGGACGAGGCGGTGATCACCGGCGTCGGGCTGATCGCCGGGCGGGAAACGGCCCTGGTCGCGTCCGAGTTCGGGTTCCTCGGCGGGTCGATCGGCGTGGCCACGGCCGAGCGGATCACCCGGGCCGTGGAGCGGGCGACCGCCGGGCGCCTGCCCCTGGTCGCCCTGCCCGTCTCGGGCGGGACACGGATGCAGGAGGGGTCGGCCGCCTTCCTCTGCATGCTGCGGATCACCGCCGCCGTCCAGGCGCACCGCGCGGCCGGCCTCCCCTACCTCACCTATCTGCGCAACCCCACCATGGGCGGCGTGTTCGCGTCCTGGGGAACGCTGGGGCAGCTGGTGTTCGCCGAGCCGCGCGCCCGGCTCGGGTTCCTCGGGCCGCGGGTGTACGAGGAGTTGCGGGGCGTGGAACTGCCCGCCGACGTGCAGCTCGCCGAGACGCTGGCCGAACGCGGGCTGGTGGACGCCGTGGTGGCTCCGGAGGAGCTCCGGGAGGTGCTGCGGCGGACGCTGGCCGTACTGGCCCCGGACGGAGCGGCCACCACACCGGCCGTCGCGGCCGGGACCGGGGCGGCGACCGGGCCGGAGCCCGCACCCGCCGAACCGCCGGACGCCTGGGACTCGGTCCGGCGCACCCGCCGCCCCGACCGGCCGGGGACACGTGAACTCCTGCGCCGGACCACCGACGAGCTGGTGCTGCTGGACGCGCCCGGCGGCCGCGACGGCGCCCTGGTACGGGCCCTCGCGGTGCTGCGGGGGCGACCCGCCCTGGTCGTCGGGCAGCAGCGGCAGGGCCCGGGGCACGAAAGGCCGTTCACCGCCGCCGACCTACGGGCCGTGCGCCGCAGCGCCCGGCTGGCCGAACAACTCGGCCTGCCCCTGGTCACCGTGGTCGACACCGCCGGCGCCGAGCTGTCCGCGGCGGCCGAACTGGACGGCGTCGCCGTCGAGATCGCGCACTGTCTGAGCACACTGCTGGCCCTGCGCACACCGGTGCTGGCGGTCCTGCTCGGCCAGGGCTCGGGCGGCGGCGCCCTCGCCCTGCTGCCCGCCGACCGGGTGCTCGCCGCCGGGCACGCCTGGCTGGCGCCGCTGCCGCCCGAGGGCGCCTCCGCGATCGTCCACCGGGACGGCACGCACGCCGCCGAACTCGCCCGCTCCCAGGGCATCGGCGCCGAGGACCTGAGGGCGGTCGGCCTGGTCGACGTCGTGGTGCCGGAGCTGCCGGACGCGGCCGACGAGCCGGCCGCGTTCTGCGACCGGCTCGGCCGGGAGATCGGCGCCGCGCTCGGCACACTCGCCGCCGTGCCGGAGCCCGAGCGGCTCACCGCCCGTGCCCGACGCCACCGCCGCCTGGGCGACGCGCTCGCCGGGCCGGCGGACGAGTAGCCGAGCCGAGCCGGGCCCCGGGGTGGCCCGGGCGGCGCGGGGTCGGCCTGCCGAAGCCCTGGTCACCCGACCCCGTTCATCGGGCGGTCACTTCAGGAAGTCGGTCGAGTCACCGCCCCGCATCTTCTCGCCGTTGCGGTCGAAGACCTGCCACGACTTCGCCGTCTTGCCCTCCGGCCGGGCCACCGCGATCCAGCGGACCGGGGAGTCCCCCACGGTGACCAGCGGTGGTTCGTACGTCGTGCCGTCCGTCCAGGTCACCGTCACCCGGCCGACGTTGGGGTCGAGGGTCGCCGCCACCACGTCGAGCGGGGCCACGGTGTCGCCCTTGCCCCGGTGACCGACCAGGCCCCCGCTGAGCGTGCCCACCGTGTCGACGGGCGCCGCGGGCGCGGACGGCGCCGGGACACTGCCCTCGGAGTCATGACCGAGACGCACGCCGTCCACCGTGAAGTAGGTGTTGGTGACGTCGTCGTGGGGCTGCCAGTACTGCTGGACGAACGCCTCCGTCGGCGCCGTGAGCGCCGGGTCGACCGCCTGCCGCTCCCGCCAGACGGCCTGGGCCTGCTGGAACGCCTGCTCCTTCGGCGCGAGCGGCCACAGCGCGATCCACAGCTTCCACTCCTTGCCGTCGGCGGTGCCCTGGGCGAGCACCGTCCGGGTCGGGGTGAAGGGGTCGCGCGCCGCCGCGGAGGGCGAGGCCGTGGCGGACGTGTCGGGCGACGGCCCCGCGCCCGTCCCACCGCCGGTCCCGGAGCCGGCCGGGGCGATCGCCCCCACCGAGGCGCCGCCCGCGCCGGTCCCGTTCAGGCCCGCCATCGTGCCGCCGGCCAGCACCACCACCGACCCGAGGGCGACCGCCCCCAGCAGGGTCCGCCGCCGGCGCCGCAGCCGGCGACCGCCCGCCATGATCTCCGGCACCGGCACCGCCCCGATCGTCGCCCCGGCCGCGGCCTCCGCCAGACCGAGCCCGACCCATACCGCCGTGTCGCCGTCGTCGGCCGCACCCGTGGCGCCCGTCCGGTCGTTGCCGTGCCCGCTCATACCGCACCTCCGACGTGTGTCATGCCCTTGAGTTCCTTCAGCATCGAGACCTCGCGCAGTCGCGCTATCCCCTTCGCCGCCTGACTGCGCACCGCTCCCACCGAACAGCCCATCGCCACGGCGGCCTGGCTGTCGCTCAGGTCCTCCCAGTGGCGCAGCACGACGGCCTCGCGCTGACGCGGCGGCAGGGTGGCGAGCGCGGCCAGCAACGCCGAGCGCTGGTCGGACCGCGCGAAGCCGTCCTCCTCGCCGGCCGTCTCCGGTACGGCGTTGACCAGCAGCTCCGGCAGCCGGCGACGGAACCTGCGGGCGTGCTGGTTCACCAGGATCCGCCGCACATAGGCGTACGGATCATCGGCCCGCCGTACCTTCCCCCAGGCCGCGCAGGCCTTCTCCGCCGCGGACTGCACCAGGTCCTCGGCCGCGTACTGCTCCCCGGCCAACAGGTACGCCGTGCGCAGCAGTCGCGGCCAGGCCCCGACGATGAACGCCTGGAACTCCTCGTCCCGGTCGATCTTCGTATCTCCCATGAGCACCTCCTCACCCTCCTGAGCCCAGCCGCGACCGAAACCGCTTCCTCCGCGGCGAACTCGACGCCCCGGCCCGCACCCTTCTGCGCCGGACGGGCGACACTGACCGGGGTGCCGTCGCGCCGGCGACGGTCGAACGGGCGGCGCGGGCACGGGCACCGGGCGGGGTACTCGGGCTTCCCCCGGGGAGGCGAGCGCGGAGAACCGCCGTCGCCGGCCCGGCCCGACCGGGGCGGCGGTCGTCGAACGGGCGCGGACACCGCGGTCCCTGGGATCTGTCCGACGGATCAGGCGCGCGCGTGATCCGCCGGGTGATCTGCCGCGACCATGGCGGTGAGCTCCGCGGCCGCCGCGGCAACGTCGGATGCCATCCCCACTCCCCATCAGATCGAGATTCTCGCTGGTCGTCCGCCACCCTAGGGGCACGAATCACGGACAGAACCTCCTCCTCGCGGACGGTGCCAGGGATCCGCTGTTGTCGTGTGCGGGACGCGGGTGAGAAATCACAGGCACCGCCGAGGGGTGTCTCGTACCCTCGTCCTCACCAGTTCACCGAACACCACTGAGGATCGTGTGAAGCACGTCGATCTCCACGCCAGGATTCCGTCGCTCGTGAAGGCCATGGCCGCTGCCGACCACAGCCCGGACGTCCAACTGATACAGACGCGCCACCGCGCTTCGGTCGTGAGGAGCTGGGACATCCGGCCCGGATCCACCGTCCTCGAACTGGGCTGCGGGCAGGGCGACATGACCGCCGTCCTCGCGGGGGCCGTCGGACCCGAGGGACGCGTGGTGGCCGTCGATGTCGCCGATCCGACCTATGGGGCGCCCGTCACGCTCGGGGCATCGGCGGCCCGGCTCGCGGCGAGCCCGCTCGGGCCGCGCATTGAGTTTCGCTTGGGCACGGATGTCCGCGACCCGTCGGTCGACTTCTCCTCCGACGCCTTCGACCACGTCGTGCTCGCCCACTGCGCCTGGTACTTCGCCTCACTCGGGCAGCTGCGTGACACGCTGGCCCGGGTACGGCCCTGGGCACGGCGCCTGTGGTTCGCCGAGTGGGACCTGACGCCCTCCTCCGGCGACCAACTGGCGCACCTCCTCTCCGTATTGATCCAAGGCCAGATCGAGGCCGCGGGCTCGCACGGCGAGGGCAACGTCCGCACGCCCTTCTCCCGCGAGGCACTGCTGCGGCTCCTGCCCGAGGCGGGCTGGACAGCGGACGGCAACGGACCGGTCGACACCGACGGACTCCAGGACGCGGACTGGGAGATCACCGCCTGCCTCGACCTGATCACCGGAGGAGAACGGTTGGCCACGTTGTCCGAACCGGTCCGGCGACTCGTCCTCAGCCAGACCGACGCCCTGCGGGCCGTCGCCGCACCGCACGGCAACCGCCCGCTCCCGGCCTATTGGGTCACCGCGCACTGAGCCCTCGGCTGTGGCCGCGGCTCACGACGTCGAGCCGGCGTACTGCTCCACGGCGTCCGGCCGCGCCTCCGGCGGCGCTCCAGTGGCGGCGGTCGAGGCCGCGGCCAGCCTGGCCAGCGCGGCGGCCTCCGGGCTCTCCGGCGCCGCGCTGAACACATGCACGACCAGGCCCGTCTCGGCCGGGGCGGCCGCCACGTGCAGGGTCTCGTAGTCCAGGGTGATCAGCCCCGTCACCGGGTGCCGCAGCTGCTTGCGTCCCGCACCGCACACCACGATCTCTCCGGTGGCCCAGATCCGTCGGAAGTCCGCGCTGCGTGCGGAGAGTTCGGTGATGAGCGCGGCCAGCTCCGCGTCGTCGGGGTAGCTCCCGGCGGAGACCCGCAGCTGGCCCACGGCCTGCCGGGCCCGGTTCTCCCACTCGGGGTGGACGTCCCGGGAGGCGGGGTCGCAGAAGAGGTACCTGGCGTTGTTCGCGTCCCGGCGGCCGGGCACGCCGAGCCCGCCCATCAGCTCGGCGCCCAGGGTGTTCCAGGCCACCACGTCGAGGCGGTGGGTCGTCGCGAAGGCGGGGAAGTCGGTGACGGCGTCCAGGAGCCGCCGCAGCTGCGGGCTGACCCGCGCCTCGGGCGCGGTGCCGCGCCGAGCTCCGGCCAGCGTGGCGAGGTGGCGGCGTTCGGCGCCGTCGAGGCCGAGCGCCCGGGCGAGCGCGTCGAGGACCTCGGGGGACGGCTGGGTGGCCCGGCCCTGTTCGAGACGGACGTAGTAGTCGACGCTGATGCCGGCGAGCTGGGCCAGCTCCTCACGGCGCAGTCCGCGGACCCGCCGGTGACGGCCACCGGCGATGCCGACGTCCTCCGGCGCGACGCGGCCGCGGCGGGCCCGCAGGAACCCGCCGAGCGCGCGCCGGGTGTCGCCGATCCCGTCGACCGCCCCGGCCCCACCGCTGCCGCCGACTCCCCCGCCCGCTCCCCCGGCGGTGCCCCCCGGGCCCGTACCGCCGTCGTTCTCCGTACCGTCCGTGCGCGTCATCCGGTCCACCCCGTTCATGCCGTCCAGTATGGGTGGCCCTCGCGGTACCAGGACCACCGGTCCTCCGGTCGACCAGGGTTCTGGCTGTCCGGCGGCGCCCGGGAGAACGTGTACGACATGACCGAAGCCACGCCGCAGCAGCCGAAGAAGATCCTTGTCGTCAGTGCCCACCCGGAGGCCCGCTCCCTCAACGCCGCGCTCAGCACCTTCGCGGTCGACCACCTGCGCGAGGCGGGGCACGAGGTGCGGGAGTCCGACCTCTACGCGATGAAGTGGAAGGCCGCGCTGGACGCCGACGACTTCCCCGGGCAGGCGCCGGAGGAGCGGCTCCGGGTGATGGCCGACTCGGAGCGGGCCACGCTGGCCGGGCGGTTGTCCCAGGACATCGCGGCGGAGCAGGAGAAGGTGCTCTGGTCGGACGCGGTGATCCTGCAGTTCCCGCTCTGGTGGTTCTCGGTGCCCGCGATCCTGAAGGGCTGGATCGACCGGGTCTTCACCGCCGGGTTCGGCTACGGCCCGGCCGTTCCTCCCCCCTACAGCGAGGGCGTTCTGGCGGGCCGGCGCGCCCTGGTGTCGGTGACGGCGGGCGCCCGGGAGACCTCGCTCCTCGACCGGGGCATCCACGGCCGGCTCGCGGACCTCCTGTACCCCGTCCAACACGGTCTGTTCTGGTTCACCGGCATGGCCCCGCTCGATCCGTTCGCGGTGTACGACGCGAACACCCTGCCCGAGGAGCGGTTCGAGGCCGCCAAGCACGCGTACGGCCGGCGCCTGGACGGGCTCTTCACGGACGAGCCGGTCCCGTTCCGGTCGCTGGTCGGCGGCGACTACGGGCATGACATGCGGCTGCTGCCGGACGTCGAGGCGCCGGGGACGAGCGGCCTGGGCCTCCATCTCCGCCCGCGCGGCTGATCCACTGAGCGGAGGAACGGATGAGCGGAGGAACCGGGGAACAGCTGAGCGGACGGGCGGACGAGCAGCTGACCGGATGACCGGGTGGACGGACGAGCCGGCCGGACCGACGGGGGGCGGCCGGCTCAACTGCCGCGGTGTGGCGCCGCTCTCAGATCGTCTGCACCCGTAGTGGTGCCGGCCGAGCGGTCCGTGACGGACTCCGAGGGGCCGCCGGTGAGTGCGCTCACACGCGGATGGCCACCACGACCGGCGATAGTGCCCCCGGGTAGCCATGCTGCCCGGCCACCCGCACCGGCCATGGGCCCAGGTGGGCGGGCACACCGGAAGCGGCTGCGGCAGGCCCTTCGAATCCACGGCGCCACCCCGTGCTACGACGGTGGATCGTAGCGAGGGGGTCTTGGCGACGGCCGATCCGGTCTGGCAACAATGGCTCAGTCGTCAGCCACTCCGGCACCTGTCCCGCCGGAAGCGGCTTACTGCCGAGTCACGCCCCGCGACCGCTTCGGCCCCTGTCCGGCCAACGGTCGAGGCGGGGCGTGACACCGGCCCAACCCGATTGAGGTCTTCTCCTTCATGCCCGCTTTCAAGCTCCGTATGCGCACTTCCGCTGCTCTTCTTGCCGGCGCCGCCGGTCTGACCGCCCTGGGCGCCGGCCTGGTGCCCGCCACCGCCTCGGCCGCGACCGCCTCCCCGCAGACCATCGCCGCCCAGATCGTGCCGGCCGGCCAGCTCGCCTCGTTCAACCAGATCATCTCCCACGAGTCCAGCTGGAACGTGACCGCGACCAACCCCAGCTCGGGCGCGTACGGCCTGGCCCAGGCGCTGCCGGGCTCCAAGATGGCCACCCACGGCGCGGACTGGAAGACCAACCCGAGCACCCAGATCAAGTGGGCGCTGGACTACATGAACTCCCGCTACGGCAGCCCGAACGGCGCCTGGGCGTTCTGGCAGACCCACCACTGGTACTAAGCCGCGCGTTACCGAGTCTCTGAACCACTGAGCCTCTTCAACGCTGAGCCTCTGAACCGCTGAGCTTCTTCACGCTGAACCCCTGAGCAGACCGGCCGATCGTGCGATCGTCCGATCGCTCGGGCGCCGCCGGGGCTCCGGCTGTCGCGGCCAGACCACTGTCCCCCCTCACCCCGGGGATCGGACAGGGATCACCGGGGTGACCGAGAGGGCCCGTGCACGCGCGATCCGCGGGGGCGGGGCCCCCCGCCCCCAAGCGGGGGGGGCGGGCCCCCCCCCCGGGGGCGGGGGGGGGGGGGTCAGACCCGGCCCCCCCCCCGCGCCCCCCCCGC